>JAKFCI010000482.1:0-4278 GCA_036676725.1 Chitinophagaceae bacterium | reverse complement strand
ACCTGGTCTCCACTTCGCAACTTATGACTAATGGGCACCAGTTTATGATTCACTTTTGCCCCAATACACTTTCCACCTACTTCGCTGTGCACTGCAAAAGCAAAATCGAGTGCAGTTGCGCCAACCGGCAACATTTTTACATCGCCTTTCGGTGTGTAGATGTAAATTTCCTCTGCCAGGAAACTCATTTTAAAATCCTGCAGGAAATCTACAGAATCCGTATCCTGGTTTGAAAGCACTTCGCGAATTTGCCCGAACCATTTATCAAAACGGCTTTCATCGCCGCCACCTTCTTTGTATTTCCAGTGCGCAGCCAATCCTTTTTCGGCTATTTCATTCATTCGCTTGGTACGAATTTGCACTTCCACCCACTTTCCGTAAGGCCCCATAACCGTGGTGTGCAAGGCTTCGTACCCATTGCTTTTCGGATTACTCAACCAGTCACGCAAACGCTCGGGCGATGGTGTGTATTCATCGGTGATCATAGAATACACTTTCCAACAATCTTCTTTTTCTCTTTCAGGAGGCGAATCAAGAATAATGCGAATGGCAAAAAGATCGTATACTTCTTCAAAAGCTACACCCTTCTTCTTCATTTTATTCCAGATGGAATGGATGCTTTTCGGACGGCCCTGAATCTCGAATTCAAAATCGTTGTTCTTTAATTTATCATTCAGCGGTTTTACAAACTCGTTAATGTACCGGGTACGTTCCCGCTTTGTTTCTGCAAGTTTTTGTGCGATTTCTTTGTAAGTGCCCGGCTCCAGGTATTTCATGGCCAGGTCTTCCATCTCTGTTTTTATATTATACAAGCCCATGCGGTGTGCCAATGGGGCGTATACATAAACTGTTTCAGAAGAAATTTTTAACTGCTTTTCCAGCTTCATGCTGTCCATGGTTCGCATGTTGTGCAGTCGGTCGGCAAGTTTAATGATGATCACACGCGGATCATCTGTAAGCGTCAATAAAATTTTTCGGAAATTTTCTGCTTGCTGCGACGCATTAACATCCACAACTGTAGCAATTTTAGTAAGACCATCAACGATCTTAGCTATTTCTGATCCGAATTCTCTTTGAATGTCATCCAAACCTACATCGGTGTCTTCAACTGTATCATGCAGGAGTGAACAAATGCTGGAACGAACACCCAAACCAATTTCTTCCACACAAATACGGGCTACAGCTAAAGGATGAAGGATGTAAGGTTCGCCACTTTTACGACGCATGGTTTTATGCGCATCGGCAGCCATTTCAAAAGCCTGGCGAATTAATTTACGGTCGCCTGGCTTAATACGTGATTTGAGGGAACGCAGTAGGGACCTGTATTCCCGCAGGATCAATTTCTTTTCTTGCTCCTCGTTTAAATTATACTTCGGCAACTGTGCTACGGTTTCCATAGAACAACGAATTTACTGCTTTTAAGGAGTCGTTATTTTTTAACAACGAAAAGGTTTATTTAAATTATCAAATCCCCTACATTTGCAACCCAATTTAAAAGTTTACCATTAGCGGTTTATTTAACAAACTTCAAAAGGCAAACAATCTGCGGGTGTGGCGAAATTGGTAGACGTATCAGACTTAGGATCTGACGCCGCGAGGCATGGGGGTTCGAGTCCCTCCACCCGCACTTCGAATGTTGAACAAGGAACAGGAATGATCAATACTGAGCTTCTTCAGTTCGAAATTCCTCGTTCCTTGTTCGTTATTATTGAGTTTATAATTAACAAAGAATCATGGCTACAGTTACGCAGCAAGAAGTTGCTCCCCTCCACAGACAATTAGATGTTACCATTAATAAAGAAGATTATTTGCCTTCTTTTGAAAAGGCAATAAAAGAATACAGTAAGAAAGCCAACATACCGGGCTTTCGTAAAGGCATGGTTCCATCAGGCCTGATTAAAAAAATGTACGGTAACTCTTTGTTTGTTGACGAAATATTAAAGAGCGTTGATAAAGAAGTGATCAACTATATCCAAAACGAGAAGCTGGACATTTTTGCGCAGCCGCTTCCAAAAGAAATGAATTTGGCTACTTTGGATATGAACAAACCGGATAATTATACCTTTTCTTTTGAAGTAGGTATGAAGCCGGATTTTCAATTGCCTGATTTTGCAAAACAATCTGTAAAGCGTTACAAAGTGGAGATCACTGATGAAATGCTGAACGAAGAAGTTGAAAGATTACGCAGCCGGTATGGCAACATGACCGAACCTGAAACGGTAACCGGTGATGAAAATGTGTTGAATGTAATGTTCATAGAAACAGATGCAGCGGGCAATGAAATTGAAGGTGGTATTAAAAAAGATAATTCTGTTTTAGTAAAATATTTTAAAGAAAGCATGCGCCCATCTTTAATGGGTAAAAAGAAAGATGATGAAATTCAAATTGCTTTTAACGAAGCATTTGAAGGCAAAGAAGCAGAATGGATTTTACAGGACCTAGGATTGGATAGTGCAACGGACAGGTATTTTAAACTTTTGATTACAAAAGTTGGATTGGTTGAACCAAAAGAATTGAATGAAGAATTTTTCAACCAGTTGTTTCCAAATGCTGAAGTAAAAACTGAAGAAGAATTTAGAAATAAACTTCGCGACCAGTTACAAACGCAATGGGAAACAGAAAGCCGCAATCATTTGCACCACCAGTTATACCATGTTTTGTTAGAAAACACGCAGATTGATTTTCCGCAGGAATTTTTAAAGCGTTGGGTAAAAACACAAGGTGAGAACAACGAACAAAAAACTGATGAACAGGTTGAACTTGAATTTCCTACTTTTTTAAACCAGTTAAAATGGACCCTGATCACTGACAAATTAGTTAGTGAAAATAATATCAAGGTAGAACAAGACGATATTCGTGAATTTGCCAAACAACAATTGTTAGGCTATATGGGTATGGCTGCTTTAGATGAAGAGCAGGGTTGGGTTAAAGAATACATCGACAAGATGATGAAGGACAGGAAGTATGTAGAAGATTCCTTCCACCGTATTCAAATGCAAAAAATGTTTGAATTTGCTGAAACACAAGTACACCCGGTTGAAACTTTAATAAGCAAAGAAGAATTTATTAAAATGAACCAGGAGCACCAGCACCAACACCACGAGGGATAATTTTTTCCTGAATTTATATAATGGAGAATTGAGCAATCAGTTCTCCATTTTTTTATTTGCAATAAGAAAAACTGTTCCAGGAAAAAGCCCGATTGAAAATATTTTGTTGAACGGAGCGTCGCAACAGAAGTCTCATTGTTATATTGTCGCTGGTAACAAAGATTAATCTTCTGTCCTTTTGTCGCTTTTTTTGAATAGCATGGTATTTGGTACAGGCTAAACCATTAAATTGCCTTATTAATCAATAGACGATATGAGTTTTAATTCTGAATTTGAAAAGTACGCCGTTAAACATCGCGGCATGTCTAGTAATACATTGCATAGTTATGCCAACCATTTAGTTACCGCCCTCACTCCAAATATTATTGAAGAACGCCCCATGAACGTGGCTGTGATGGATGTGTATAGCAGGTTGATGATGGACAGGATCATTTTTTTAGGCTACCCGATTAATGACGAAGTTGCAAACATCATTACCGCCCAATTATTGTTTTTAGATTCGTCTGATCGTACAAGAGACATCAACATGTACATTAATTCGCCAGGTGGTAGCGTTTATGCCGGCTTAGGCGTTTACGATACCATGCAATATGTTAGTCCTGATGTGGCGACCATTTGCATAGGAATGGCGGCATCTATGGGTAGTGTGTTATTAGCTGCCGGAACACATGGCAAAAGAGCTGCACTAAAGCATGCACGTGTAATGATGCACCAGCCAAGTGGCGCCATTGGCGGGCAAGCAACAGATATTGAAATTACAGTAAAGGAGATCCGCAAATTAAAAAGAGAACTTTACGACATTGTTACCCACCACTCCAACCAAACCGCAGAACGTGTGGAAGCAGATTTTGACAGGGATTACTGGATGACTGCCCCTGAAGCTAAAGAGTATGGTTTAGTGGATGAAGTATTATTGGTGAACCCACGTAAAGAAAAGAAAGCAGAAAAAAAATAATTCATTTTATAAAAGATTAAACGAGATGAGCGTACAAGACCTTTTGAACAATCGTTGGATCATGCAACCCAACCCCGAAGAGCCAGGAACTGAGGAAGAAGAAAAAGAAGAAAGAGCCGAAGTAGATACCAAAATGCTTTACAAGCGTTTGGAACGTTATTTTTTTGAAACACGCAGCATTTATTTATGGGGCGTGGTAGATGATAAATCGGC
>JAKFCI010000481.1:0-18568 GCA_036676725.1 Chitinophagaceae bacterium | reverse complement strand
CCCTGGTGATTCCCCAGGTGCTAAAACTGCATCAACTATTATTACAGAAAACTCCTGAGTTCAAAAAATCCTGACTTTTATTACACATATTTAATGCAATTTTTCCAAAGCTTCTTTTATCCTTGCAAAACCTTTTTCGATATTGGGTAAATTATTAGCAAAGGAAATGCGCAGGCATTGGGGATCGCCAAATGCTGAACCAGTTACAGTCGATACATGTCCTTTGTTTAAAAGATACATGGAAAGATCATCTGCATTTTTGATTACCTCTTCTCCATCGGTTTTTCCAAAGTAATAATCAACACATGGAAACGCATAAAATGCGCCATCGGGTTCTGCAAATTTAAAACCGTCAATACCTTTCATCAATTCCATTACCCTCGCTTTCCTTTCTTTAAATGCTTTTACCATTTCAAGAGTCGCATCGAGTGGCGAAGTGAGGGCTACAATTGCAGCTCTTTGTGTAATGGCGTTGGTGCCACTTGTAAATTGTCCTTGCAATTTTTCACAGGCTTTTGCTATTTGAGCAGAGGCGGCTAAGTAACCAAGGCGCCAACCCGTCATGGCAAAGCCTTTACTCAAACCATTAATGATGATGGTTCTTTCTTTTATATCTTCAAATTGAGCAATGCTTTCGTGTACCCCAGCAAAATTTATGTATTCATAAATTTCATCTGAAATAATTAATACTTCCGGGTATTTTTTAAAAACAGTTACAATTGCTTCAAGTTCCTTTTTACTATAAACTGAACCGCTCGGGTTACATGGCGAAGAAAAAATAAACAATTTGGTTTTTGGCGTTATTGCTGCTTCCAGTTGGTCTGGAGTGATTTTATATTCATTCTCAAGTGAAGATCTTACCTCTTTTACTATTCCTTTAGCCAATTGCACCAATGCAGCATAGGTAACCCAGTACGGCGTAGGGATAATGACCTCATCGCCTTCATCAACGATACTTAACACCGCATTTGCCAGGCTTTGTTTTGCACCTGTAGAAACAACTATGTTTTCTGGAGAATAGTCCAGTCCGTTATCTCTTTTAAATTTAGAACAGATAGCTTCCTTCAGGTCTAAATAACCACCGACCGGTGTATAGTGACTCCAGTTTTCATCAACGGCTTTTTTGGCTGCTTCCCTAATGTGTTCCGGGGTATTAAAATCCGGTTCACCCAAACTTAGATCTACAATATCAATTCCATTTGCTCTCAATTCCCTTCCCAGCCTTGCCATCTTAAGCGTTTCCGGTTCGCTAAACCTGTCTAGTAATGAGGATAACTTCATGAAATGTTTTAAGAAAAAAAGTAAATGTAAAGAGTTCTAGTTTTTGTAAATGAATTTTAAAGAGGATAGATCGGGTTTATTTTTCTTTTCTCTTTTTAATTCATGGTCGTAAATCACCTGTCCAAGGTTTTTCATAAAAGGAAAACCTATAGTATCGTAATCATACTGATCGTCGTTAAATATTTCATCTGAATTACAATAAATTGATGCGCTCAGCATAAATTCTACCCCTTTTTCAAAATCAACTATATAAGCTGCATCAGTTAAAAAGCCATAAGCATCGCCAATTTTATTAAAAATTCGTAAAGATGGATTTTCAATTCTTCCCTCCCCGCCAAACATAAAAAATTTCGCATAAGCATCAGTGTAAGCACTGTCATATTCCGGGTATAGCGACTCGCCGGGCATCATGGACATATGCTTGTACAAAAAGTGATAATCATCTTTTGTAATATTAAATCTTTTGCTTTGAGCAACGGTTTCAGGAAACATCAGGCTTTGAACAATAGAATGAAGATCCGTAAGCATTAACCGGTTCTTTTTTGAAAAATCAAATGGTTCATTTTTTAAAGCTCCATTGCTCATGTAACCTTTCCCTAAAAAAGTATTTCTTGTTTGATGTTCCTGCGTACTTTTTACCAATGGCTGTTGATATAATATTTCATTTAAAGGTCCATGGAATTTAACCGGATTTGTATAGCGGTTTTGTTCTTCCGTCATAGCCACATCTAACCGGTGAATAATTTGGGCACTGTCATACCCCATTTTATGCAGGTTGTCATTTATATAATCCTGTCCTAAAAATTCATACAGGCGGTTAAAGGCTTCATTATCGCTGACCAATAAAATTTTCTTTATATAATTCGCAATCGTTGGTTTGCCTTCTTTTGTAGAAGGATCGTTGTAAACAGCTGTCTGTTTTGCAAAGGCAGCCTCGGTGATCATCGTGCTGTTTTTATCTAAACCTGCAATATTTAGTTCGTTCAAGCGCTGGAGTGCTAAAACAGCTACAGGAAGTTTAACGGTAGATGCCGGGTAATAATAACGATCAGGGTCTATATTATAGTAATGGTTGGTAAAAACCGGTTTATTATTCTTCTGCCGGTCAATTTGGGTATAAATAATCTGTATTTTGAATTTGTTGTTCTGTTCCAGCAAAGAATCAAAATAGGCAGGGTATTTATTTAAAAGCGCAACCAGAAAAGTATCGGCTTTGGCAAAATTGCCCTTTTGCTCCTTTAATTCAATTGACGAAGTGTTGGCTTTTGGTGCAGCACAGCTAAATACCAAAATCATCCAAAAAAAGTTAAAAAATAGGAAATACTGTTTCATGGTGCGCAAAAATAGCTTTAAAACTCGTTCTAAAACAGGTGGTTACAAAGGGGTTTGAAGCCCTTGAAATTAGGTTGAAAAAGCTATCTTTGCCAACTCTTAAAAAAAACACCTCTCCTTGTCCGTATTTGGATGGAGAACAAAAAAGGTATTTAAACTTTTTATTTATGCAACTGAAAGGCCTGGTTCGCTTTTTTACTATTCTGCTTATCCTGTATTCTATTTACGAACTTTCGTTTACCTGGGTGGTGCGTAGCCACGAAAACAAAATGGAAGCAAAGGCAAAACAATTTGCCAATGCTGCAACTGCAGATCCTGCAGCCAGGGACCAGATTTACAAAGACCGTTTAAGACGCTTATTAGACAGTACCAAGGAAAAAACCATTCATTATGGAATTCAAGGTCCTATCTCTTATCAAAAAGCAAAAGAAGAAGAACTTAATCTTGGTTTAGATCTTCAAGGTGGTATTAACGTAACAATGGAAGTTGAACTTTCAGGCTTGTTGCGTTCTATGGCCAACAATTCGAAAGATCCTAATTTTTTGAAAGCGCTGGACAATGCCAACAAACGTAAAGCAAACAGCGATGCTGATTTTGTTACCTTGTTTGCACAGGAATACAACAATCTTGTACCAGGTGGTAAACTGGCAAGCCTTTTTGCAGTTTCGGGCCAGGACAGGATCAAACCAAACGATACAAACGACAAAGTTGTAAGCGAAATAAAAAAAGAAGCAAACGATGCCTTCAAACGTACATTCCGCGTACTTCAAACCCGTATCGACCAATTTGGTGTGGCACAACCAAACATCAACCCTGATGCTGACCGCGGGATCATTACCGTTGAATTACCAGGTATACAAGACAAAGAACGTGTAAGAAAATATTTACAATCTTCTGCCAACCTGCAATTTTGGGAAGTATATAATATTAGTGAGTTAGGTGCTTCGGTGCAAAAAGCTGATGAAGCATTTAATATTTTAATGGGTGGCAAAGCGGCGGCTGATACCACAGTTAAAACCGATACATCTGCTATTGCAAAAACAACTGCCACAGATACAACAACCGGCAATATTGCTGATTTAAAAACTGCTGCCGATACAGCTGCAAAAACAGCTGATGTACGCCAAACTTTATGGAAGTACATCCAGTTTTCTGTTGATCCCCAAACCGGGCAGGCTATTGATAACGGGCAAATTGGGTACGTGTCTTTAAGCGATACGGCAATTGTTCGTACTTATTTAGAAAATCCTGCTATTCGCAACGTATTCCCAGCTGACATTGCTTTTATGTATGGAATGCCTTCAGTACAAGAAGGCAAGAAAGCTACTTTCGTAGCGCTTTATGGCATTAAAACTTATGGTCGCGATAAAGCACCATTGGAAGGTGAAGCTGTAAGTGAAGCACGTTCTGACTTTAACCAGGTAACTGGTGAACCAGAGGTTTCTATGCGCATGACGCCAAAAGGTTCTGAAGACTGGGCAAACTTAACCGGCAAAAACGAAAAACGTTCTATCGCCATCGTTTTAGATAATGTTGTTTATTCTGCACCTCGTGTAAACGAAAAGATCACTGGTGGTAACTCCAGCATTTCAGGTTCTTTTACAACAGAAGAAGCAGAAGATCTTTCAAATATTTTAAAAGCGGGTAAATTACCAGCACCGGCCAAGATCGTGCAGGAGCAGGTTGTTGGACCAACATTGGGTGCTGATGCACTTAAAGGCGGTGCACTTGCATTTGGTATTTCTTTCCTGGTGATATTTATTTTGATGTTGGTTTATTACAACACAAGTGGTTGGATTGCCAACATTGCATTGATCTTGAATCTTCTTTTTACAATTGGTGTATTAACCGGTTTAGGTGCTACATTAACTGCACCCGGTATTGCTGGTTTGGTACTAACCATTGGTATGGCTGTTGATACAAACGTATTGATCTACGAACGTATTAAAGAAGAACTAACACGGGGCAAAGCTTACCAGCAAGCAATTAACGACGGTTACCATCGTTCATTACCTCCCGTTTTGGATGGTCACATCACTACCTTGTTAACGGCAATTATCCTTTTCTCATTTGGATTAGGACCGGTAAAAGGTTTTGCGACAACACAAATTATAGGTATCCTGCTTTCCTTATTCTGTGGAATCTTAGTTAGCCGTTGGGTTACTTCCTGGTTTACAAATAAGAATAAGCACCTGGAATACTTCACTCCTATTTCCCGTCGAATTTTCAAACATGCAAACTTTAAGTTCATTGAAAAAAGAAAGATTGCTTATGGAATTTCCCTGGTGGTTTTAGCACTTGGTATTGGTGCCTTCTTCAATGGCTTTGATTATGGTGTTGAATTTAAAGGAGGAAGAAGTTATATAGTTGATTTTGCAAAACCAGTAAATGTTGAACAAGTACGTAATGACTTGCAAGCATCATTTGGTGAAGGTTCCGGTGTAGTGATAAAAACAATTGGTGGAAATAACAGGTTAGACATTACTACGTCTTACATGATTGAAAATACCAATGCCGAAGCAGGTGAAATTGTAAAAGGCAAACTGTTTGAAGGTTTACGCAACCAATTTCCTGCAGGTACAACTTTCGAAACTTTCGACAGCAGATATGAGCTTGGTTCTACCACTGTATTGCCAACCATTTCAGACGATTTAAAATCTGGTGCTAAGTGGGCTACTTTCTGGTCGATCCTTCTTATTTCTCTTTACATATTTATTCGCTTCCGCGACTGGAGGTATTCTTTAGGAACCATTGCAGCATTACTACATGATGTATTGGTAACATTAATTGTATTTTCTTTTTTAAGAGAAGTTGTTCCTTTCCCGTTAGAGATCGATCAGCATTTTATTGCAGCCGTGTTAACGGTAATTGGTTTCTCCATGAATGATACGGTTGTAATTTTTGACCGTATTCGGGAATACAGTCGTCAATTAGTTGGTCAGCCGAAAGAAGTTATAATTAACCGTGCCATCAACGATACTATGAGCCGTACCATCATGACATCATTAACAGTATTCATCACCATTTTGATCCTATTCATTTTTGGTGGAGAAGTTACCCGCGGATTTTCTTTCGCAATGTTAATTGGTGTGTTGGTTGGTATTTATTCTTCTGTATTTGTTGCCGCACCAGTATTGGTTGACTTAGGTGGCAAAAAGGCTTTAGGAAGTGCAGACCTGCTTCCTGAAGAAAAATTGAAGCCAAGAACCAAACCCGTTTCCGCTAAATAAATAGAACCTATTTATAAAAAAAAACCGTTTCAGTAAAATGAAACGGTTTTTTTTGTAAAAGCTATTTAATACAAATCTTATTATAATATAATTCCTGGCTAGGAGAAATTATGTTGAGACGAATTCACGATAAAAAGAAATCGGAATTGTTTTTTCAAGCAGCCGAAAATAAAAACTATTAAAACAACCAGTTTTTATTTTATGCTAACAAACGATTTTAAACAGCGAAAGAACTTCCGCAACCACATGTTGTTGAAGCATTTGGATTGGTAAAAGTAAAGCCACGGTTATTTAATCCATTTTGGTAATCGATCTGCATTCCCATTAAATAAATTTCATGGGCTTTTTCCATTACATATCGAACACCTTCAAATTCATATTCCTGGTCGTTTTCTTTTTTCGCATCAAAACCCATTACATAAGATAAACCAGAGCACCCACCTCCTTTTACTCCTACCCTTAAAACTTGCGAAGGATCAAATGATGGATCCAGTGCCAGGCGATTGATTTCTTCTAAAGCGCCTGCAGTAAATTGTACCGGTGATTGAACCATTGTTTCCATAAATACAAAAATATTAATAATAGGTAACAACTTCATGCCAACAATAGTTTACCTGCCATAGTTTCACATCTTCTTTATTTTTGCAACCTTATTAAAAATTATGGAAGAAAGTACAATTAGTATTACCATCTCAGTAGTTGCACTGGCAATTGCAGTTCTTAGCCTTTTTTATGCAAAACAAAAACAAGAAACGCCTGTAAAAGATCCTCAAACAAGGGCTTTGCAATTACAAGCATATGAGCGCCTGGTAATTCTTTGCGAAAGAATAGCATTACCCAATCTTATTAGTCGTGCAAACGTGCCACAGTTATCAGCCAAAGAAATGCAGGTTGTTCTATCAGAAAATATAAAACAGGAATTTGAATACAATGCTTCCCAGCAAATTTATGTAAGCCAGGCTGCCTGGGATTCCGTAAGAAATTTGCGTGACCAGAATATGCTGATAATTAATTCAATTGGCAAAACATTAAGTGCAGATGCTACAGCAAGTGATTTAAACAGGCAAATTATTGAAGCCATGATGCAGGAAGAAAAAGCGGCACTTCATACCTACGTAGCAAATACATTAAATGCCGAAGCCAAAAAAATAATGTAACGCTCATGAGTAAATCTAAAATAACTGACTCGGGCATCGAAATAAAAACTTTGTATACGAAGGAAGATGTTCCGAATTCTGTTGAAGAAAAACCGGGTGAATTTCCTTTTACCCGTGGCGTACAACCCGACATGTACCGCGGAAAGTTATGGACCATGCGTCAATATGCCGGCTTCAGCACGGCGGAGGAAAGTAACAAGCGTTATCATTATTTATTATCTCAGGGCGTTAGCGGCTTAAGTGTTGCATTTGATTTACCTACGCAAATTGGTTACGACAGCGACCATGAACTATCAGAAGGTGAAGTAGGAAAAGTTGGTGTGGCCATTGATTCGTTAGATGACATTGATACACTTTTCAAAGATATTAAGTTGGAAGATGTCTCTACTTCCATGACCATAAACGCTACTGCTTTTATACTACTTTCTTTCTATGTAGCAGAAGCAAAAAAACAAGGAGCTGATCTAAAAAAATTAACCGGCACCATTCAGAATGATATTTTAAAAGAATATGCGGCGAGAGGCACTTACATCTACCCGCCTAAACCTTCTATGCGCATCATTACAGATATTTTTGAATGGTGTAGTAAGGAGTTACCCAAGTGGAATACAATATCCATTTCAGGTTACCACATTCGCGAAGCAGGTAGTACGGCCGTGCAGGAGATTGCATTTACTTTAAGTAACGGTAAAGCATATGTGCAGGCAGCGCTTGAAAAGGGTTTAGATATCAACGTTTTTGGCAAGCGACTTTCCTTCTTTTTTAATGCGCACAATAATTTATTTGAAGAAGTGGCAAAGTTTAGAGCTGCCAGGCGTATGTGGGCCACTATTATGAAAGAACTGGGTGCTACAGATCCAAAAGCAATGATGCTTCGTTTTCATACGCAAACCGGTGGCAGTACTTTAACGGCCCAACAACCGCTGAATAATATTTCAAGAGTTACGATACAAACATTGGCTGCTGTTTTAGGTGGCACACAATCATTACACACCAATGGTTACGATGAAGCGTTAAGTTTACCAACTGAAGAAGCTGCAAGAATTGCATTGCGGACACAACAAATTGTTGCTTATGAAAGTGGTGCGCCCGATACGGTTGATCCGCTTGCAGGATCGTACTTTGTTGAAGCGTTAACAAAGGAAGTGGAAGAAGCAGCATGGATGTTAATTCAAAAAATTGATGCAATGGGTGGCGCTGTTTCAGCTATTGAACAAGGTTTTATCCAGGATGAAATTGCACGTAGTGCCTATGACTACCAACGCCAGATAGAAAGAGGCGAAAAGATTATAGTTGGTGTAAATAAATATAATGTAGGATTAGAAGAACCAATCCCGGGATTTAGGATCGATGACAGCATTAGGGCCGTACAAACTGAAAAATTAGAAAGGTTGAGAAAAAACAGGAACCCATCAAAATGTGATTCCATTTTACAAGACTTGAATGATAAAGCTTCGAGTGGAGAAAATATAATGCCAGTTGTAATAGAAGCAGTTGAAAATAAATGCACGCTGGGCGAAATTTCAGATACGCTGCGAGAAGTGTTTGGCGAGTTCAAATAATTAAAAAAGCCCTTTTAATCAAAGGGCTTTTTTAATTGCAAGAATTACATTTTCGCTTTAGAAACAGCAAGTACTGAATCCCTGTGTTTCTGCAAAACAGGTAAAGTTTTAGCAGCCCATGCCTTTAAATCAGCATCAGTAGCGGTTGCAGATGCTTTTTCAAATTCAGCAATGTCCTTAACATGGTCGTCCTTCATCATATCAATATAATGTTTGTCAAAAGCCTTTCCTTTCATTTTACGCATGGCATCCAAATGCTTTTCGTTCAACTTCCTTAAACTATCTTCTGGAATTGTTAGCCCTCTTGAAGTAGCAAAACCTTTTAATTCTGAATTTGCATTTGCATGATCTTGCTGGATCATGGTAGCAAGATCTTTCACTCTTTGGCTTTGTGCATTTTCCATGGCAACAGTACTTACATCAACTTCCATCATTCCACCCTTTGCTGCTTTAATCACAAATTCGCGATCGCTGTCATTCAAGGGCATGGCAGTAGATGTGGTGCCCGCCGCAGAATTATCTGTCGTAGAAGTAACGGTTGTCGTGGTATCAGAGGTCGAAGAAGTATCATCTGCACCATCATTACACGATATAATTGCCACAGCACCCAACAATAATCCAAAGGATAAATACTTTTTTTTCATAAATTGTTTTTGTCATTCATTCACTAAAGTCATGCCACCGGTAAAAATGTAATAACTAAAAAGTAATGTGCATTTTTATTTATGAAAATCAAACTCATGCGTAACCCTATTCCACAAAAGGTAATTGTTGTAACATTGCTGCTTAAGTAATTTTTATGATGAAAAGAGTATGCTTTTTGTATTGTTTTCTATTCCTGATCGTAAAGGCAAATGCCCAAAATCCTTCCTTTATTTCCGATACCCTGGAGCAGTATATTCAAAAAGGTTTAACCGATTGGAACATACCAGGACTAGCGATTGTAATAGTAAAGGATGGTAAAGTGGTCGTGCAAAAAGGTTTTGGAGTACGCAATACAGGAACAAAACAACCTGTAGATGAAAATACACTATTCATGATCGCATCCAATACCAAGCTTTTTACAGGTACAGTTTTGGCCCTTTTGGAACAAAGAGGCAAACTTTCTTTGAATGATAAGATCACCAAATATTATCCCACGTTTAAATTATACGATAAAACAAGTACAGAATTAGTTTCCATCCGTGATATGCTCACGCATAGAATTGGTACTAAAACCTTCCAGGGCGATTTTACTTTTTGGAACACCAAACTTAGCCGGACCGAGATCATGCAAAAGATGAAGCTGCTAAAACCAATAAACCCTTTTCGCCAGGATTATGGTTATTGCAATAGTTGCTTTTTAACCGCCGGTGAAATCATTCCAAAAGTGAGTGGAAAAAGCTGGGAAAATTTTGTGAACGATAGCATTGTAAAGCCTTTATCAATGACCAGTACAATGGTTTTAAGTACAGGCATTGAAAAACAACCAAACGTGGCAACACCTTATACTACAAGTTATACAAATACTTTGCAACAAATTCCATACGATAACTGGAACAACCTGGCTCCTGCCGCCTCCATAATCAGCAATGTGAAAGATCTTTCAAACTGGTTATTTATGCAGTTGGACAGCGGCCGATTTAATGGAAAACAAATTTTGCCTTTTTCGGTTTTGCAGAAAACAAGAGATGTGCAAATTGTAACCGGCAGCCGCAAATCATCGGTTTACCCAATGCATTTTAGAGGATATGGATTAGGTTTATTTGCCGCAGATTATAATGGTCGTGCAATTTACTGGCATACAGGTGGTGCAGGCGGCATGGTAAGCAATGTTTGTTTTGTACCTGAAGAAAAATTGGGCATTGCCATTTTGACCAATAATGACAACCAGGGATTTTTTGAAGCCTTACGTTACCAGGTATTAGATGCCTACTTAGGTGTTCCTTTTGTAAACCGAAGCGAACAACAGCTTAGCGGCTTTGAAAAGGAAATGGAAAACCAGGTAAACGAAATTGAAACCTGGAAAAATAAGGTGAAAGGAGGCAAACCACAACTGCCTATAGCAGCCTACACAGGTACTTACACAAATGCTTTATACGGACCGATTACTATTTCAAGAAACCAAAATCAACTGCTCATAAAATTTGCTGCAAAGCCTGACCTTTCTGCAACACTTGATTATATGGAAAAAGGTGAATGGCTCATGGTTTATAACAACATCGAATATGGAATTTTTACTGTGAAGTTTGATATCGCTGCCGGAAAAGTAAAATCGATTACAACAAAACAAAATGAATTTGTAGAATACGATCCCTATACTTTTATCAAAAAATAAATGCTACGGAACAAATTGGTACCTTATTGATAAGTGCTGAATAAAAAAACCTTGCTTTTTGCAAGGTTTTTTTATGAGTTATTTTCCAACTAAGATTATCCTTTCTTCTGTTCCTTTGCCCACGCATCTTTTAGCGTTACGGTTCTATTGAATACAAGGCGATGATACGTTTCTTTATTATCCAGTGTAAAATAACCTTTTCGTAAAAATTGAAAACGCTGATCAAAGGTTGCGGTTCTTAACGCCGGCTCTGCATACGCAGTTGTTACCACTTTTAAAGAATCTGGATTGATGTAATCTTTAAAATTACCTTCTTCACTTGAAGGATCTTCTACTTTAAATAAACGATCGTACATACGCACTTCCGCTGTTACATTATTGGTAGCCGAAACCCAATGCAAAGTGCCTTTCACGTTGATTCCCGATTGGTCATGCCCGCTTTTACTTTCCGGGAAATAGGTGCAGCGCAATTCAGCTATACTGCCATCATCATTTTTCACCACTTCATCGCAGCGAATTATGTAGGCATATTTTAAACGCACCATTCCGCCTGGAAAAAGACGGAAGAATTTTTTTGGTGGGTTTTCCATGAAGTCTTCCTGTTCAATAAACAATTCTTTGCCAAAAGGCAATTCCCTGCTTCCGCTTTTTTCATCTTCAGGATTATCCTCTCCAACCAACATTTCTATTTCGCCAATTTTTTCCTCGTAATTGGTTATTACCAATTTTATGGGATCAAAAACAACCATGCGGCGCAAAGCAATTTTGTTCAGGTGTTCCCGTACACAAAACTCCAATAAGCCTACATCAACAATATTATCACGTTTGGCAATGCCTATACGATCGCAAAATTCCCTGATCGATTCCGGCGTATACCCTCTTCTGCGCATACCACTAATGGTAGGCATTCGTGGGTCATCCCAATCTTCCACATGTTTTTCCTGCACCAGTTGTAATAGTTTACGTTTGCTCATTACCGTGTAGGTAAGATTTCTTCTTGCAAACTCATATTGATGTGAAGGATAGATCTCCAGTTTTTCAATCAGCCAATCATATAATTCGCGGTGTGGTACAAATTCGAGTGTGCAAATGGAATGCGTGATTTTTTCAATAGAATCGCTTTGTCCATGCGCAAAGTCATACATCGGGTAAATACACCACTTATCGCCTGTGCGGTGATGGTGTGCATGCTTGATGCGATACAACAAAGGATCACGCATAAGCATATTTGTATGCGTCATATCTATTTTGGCACGAAGTGTTTTACTTCCATCTGCAAATGCACCTTCTTTCATTTTTGCAAACAGCTCTAAATTTTCTTCAACACTACGGTTGCGGAAAGGACTATCTTTTCCAGCCTCGGTAGGCGTTCCTTTATAAAGTGCAATTTCCTCTGATGTAAGATCGTCTACATAAGCCAATCCCTTTTTAATAAGTACAACTGCAAAATCGTATAATTGATCAAAGTAATCAGATGCATACAATTCATTTTTCCATTCAAATCCCAGCCACTGAATATCTTTTTTAATACTTTCTACATATTCCGTTTCTTCTGTAACCGGGTTGGTATCATCAAACCGAAGGTTGGTATAACCGGGAAATTTTTTTGTAAGTCCAAAATTCAGGCAAATGCTTGTTGCGTGTCCCATATGGAGGTAACCGTTAGGCTCCGGCGGAAAACGGGTAACAATAGAATCATATTTCCCATTCTTTAAATCTTCCTCGATTATTTCCTCAATAAAATTGTTTTTTTCTTCGCTCATTCTGTTCTATTTGTAAGATGGGCAAAGATAAGGACTGAAGTACCTCCTATAGGAATGATAGTTTATTGAAAAGATTCGTAACGGGCACGAATAAAATTAAAAATTCCATAACACAACAAACCGAAACCTACTGCACCTAATAAATAAGAGCCATATGAGGCTTCTTCTAAAAACTTAAATGCTTTTGCCGTATCGCCCGCTTCCGAAGAATTAGAATGTAAAGCGGCTCTTCCAAACAACCAGCCAATAACCAACCACACAATTCCTCTAGCCACATAACCTATTTTGCCCGAGGTCAATAACAGGTCGCTTGTTTTATCATTACCATAGTTTAAAGAAACATGTTTTTCATATTTTTCCGAAAAGCTGTAATAGATCTGGTAGATACCGATGATGGCGATTATAATGGCACCTATACCAATTAATAAAGGTCCATTGTTCATTTGCATAACTGATTGAATGGCATCTTGCTTTTTATCCCCATTGTTTTGATTCCCCTGGAAAACCATTTTGGCAGCAAAAAAAGCAAGCGACAAGTAAATAAGTGCACTAAACAAATAGCGAAATTTTTTAAAAACGTTTTTAGATGTAGAATCATTTGAATCATTAGGTAAAAGTGCCTGCACTACACGCCACACTACATAACATAAAATTCCAAGAGAGACAATTGCCAGTAACCATTTGCCTGCCGGCAGATCTTCAATAATATTGAATGTGGTTTCTTTATCGATGTTATTTGATTGGCGGCCTAATTCAAATGCGGCCATAAAAGCCAGGATGCCGATAAGGCTGTAAACAAGTCCTTTGGCTGTAAAGCCAAGTCGGGCAATCGTTTTTATAGCCGGAGAAGCATAAATTCCATTCATAACTTCTTCCCTTAAAGAAATTATGCCAAACAAGCTTCTACAAAAAAGAAAGTTTGAAATTCTGATTTAATTATTCTGGTATTGAACTTTTTCTAAGATGGAGTTTATAACGAAGAATGGCTTCGCCATTATAAATAACATTTAGCCACTCACCGGTTCCGGGTAAAACTTTGTAGCTATAGCTTATGTTTTCCCCGCTAATCCTTGCCCCTTCATTATCCCCTTCCAGGTTTAAAGAATCGAGAAAAGTTGTGGCAAATATTTTTTTTTCTTTTACCCCGGCTTCTAATTCAATTTGAATACTATCGCCATGCGCCACCTCGATAATACCATTTGCAGGTTTAAAAGATTGGATTTTATATTTGGCAAAGGCACTATAACGAAACGGGGAATTTTTAAATTCTTCTAACGTTGGCGTTTCATTTAAAAGTGTCCATTTTAAATCTTCGGGGTAATGGTCTTTAATAAAAACTTTTGGATCGCTTAAAAAATATTCATCACTGTAATGCTGAACAAACTCGTTTGAGCCATTAATAAAATAACCGCTGGCCCAGGTGGCATCAAGCAAGTACCACGAGCTATCGATCATGACTGCATTCCAGCTATGGTTAGAACGAAACTTTGAAGCACCAAGCCGCGTTCTTGCATAACCCCGGATGATCTCCGACTGTATACCTGCATGGTGACAAAGAGAAGCAAACAAACGGGCATACCCTTCGCATATAGCCACTCTTCTTCTTAATACCCCTTCTGCTACCCTGTCGTTTAATGATGGTAAAGCACCAGTGTCCTCAACCATTTCGTAAGGAAAAAGTATGGGCGCAGGCTTTGGTGTTTTATAAAAAATGCCCGAGTTGTAATAAATATTATCAGTGATCCACCTGAATATGACAGTGACCTTTTCTTTTTCTGTTTTAGCAGTTGCTGTTAATTTTTTTGACAATAAAAGAGGTGATGTTTCGGCTGGATCTTTTTTTTGCAAAGTTGTAACCCGTGGCTGCGCAAAAGCAATTTTTGCCAGAAGAAGTAACCCGACGCAAAGCCGAAGTTTATATTGGTTCACGGGAAATAAAGTTTGTGGATATCAACACAATTTCGGAAAAAAATCAATTTATTATTATCCTTTAACATATTTATGAATGCTGAAAATAAAAAGACTTTACCTGTAGATTGGAAACAGGATTTTGAACCGAGCGTGGCAACAGAAGATGCACAAAGAATTGTTGCCCGTAAAATAAAAAAAGCTGTTGCACAAACAACAGCTTAATAAATTTTGAAGGATTTTATTATTTAAATATGGTTGCGAAAAAATCTTTCATATCATTCCACGAAGCAGAATCTGCAGCAGGATTATACTCGATCGGCATTTTGAATTTTTTGCCTGTTTCGGTTGCCATTGGATTTGTAAAAGCATGGGTGGCATTTGGGTAAGCAACAAATTTATAATCGGCACCAATTGAATCCATTCCTTTTTTAAATGCGGCAACTTCTGCTTCAGGCACAAAAGGATCGGCACCACCATGCGCAACAAATATTTTTGATCGCAACAGGTCTTTGTTAATTGGCGCACCACCAAGTCCGCCATGGAAACTAACCACTCCATTATAATTGGCGCCCAGTTTTGCGGCATTCAAAACAACATAGCCTCCATAACAATACCCAATGGCTGCTACGTTTGCTGTATCGGCTTGCGCATATTCTTTTACTTTAGCAAAAGCTGCATCCAGGTTGGTTTTTGCCAACTGCGGGTTTTTGTAATACGGAGTTGCGAGTTTTTCTGCATCACCAGGATTGTCCGCTGTTTTTCCACCGCCATACATATCTACCGCCATGGCCAGGTAGCCCATTTCAGCCAATTGTTTTGCACGGTTACGAACGTAATCATTTAGTCCCCACCATTCGTGCACTACTAAAACCACCGGACGCTTGCCTTCCTTACTTTCATCATACGTTATGTATCCATTGAATGTAGTGGTATCTGATTGATAGCTGACAGCTTCTTCCTTTATTTTTACCGTAGCAGTATCTTCTTTAGAAGTTGTTTGCCCTGCGTCTTTATTATCGGCACACGAAAAAAAACTGATCGTGGTTAATAAAGAAAGTGAAAGCGTTAATGATTTCATTGATTTTGATTTGTTGATTGAAATTATGGTTTTAATTGATTTGAGTATGTGAGAAACGCTCAAACTGGTTAAATGGTTCACTCATCTATTATAGACAAACTATGTTAATTCCAAAGCGCCTACCTTAATTAAGACTACCTTCAATATAACCAGCATTATTATTAGCTGGTAACTCAATTATTTTCTTATGAATATCCATGTCTCTAATTTAAGCCAAAACACTGTTGATTCTGATCTTAGGAAACTTTTTTCACCATATGGCGAAGTTCTTTCTGCTGTTGTTTTAAGAGACAGGCTAAACGGTCGTTCACGTGGTACTGCATTTATTGATATGATCAATGATGCACAAGGTGGCATTGCTGTAAGCGAATTACACAAAACAAAATTAGACGGGAAAGAAATTTCAGTTTCTCAAATTGAATACAGCCCTTCCAAATACAAGAATTAATTTCTTCATTTATTAGATTTTACTTTTTTTAGCGCATTTGCTTTATTATTTATTGCTTCTGTCTAAAGAAATGATTTCGTTATTGAGCAATCGATTTGCTTA
The DNA here is from genome assembly GCA_036676725.1 of Chitinophagaceae bacterium. Taxonomy (GTDB): domain Bacteria; phylum Bacteroidota; class Bacteroidia; order Chitinophagales; family Chitinophagaceae; genus Flavisolibacter. The sequence goes on along the minus strand of JAKFCI010000481.1, from coordinate 2,387 downwards.
ATTAATTCCTAATAGCAAGTTTGGTTTTAACGCCTACCCTGCTTTTTGTTAACTTTGCCGGTTCATGGAAAAACAACGATCGGTTGCCTTTCATACCCTTGGCTGCAAACTTAATTTTTCTGAAACTTCTACACTTTCACGCCAGTTGGAAGGACAAGGGTTTTTAAAAAAAGAGTTTGATGATGAGGCCGACGTGTACGTGATCAATACCTGCTCTGTTACCGATAATGCTGATAAGGAATGCCGCCAACTGGTTCGTCGCATTCAAAGAAAAGCACCCCAAAGCCTTGTAGTCATTACAGGTTGCTATGCCCAACTTAAACCAAAAGAAATTGCACTAATACCCGGTGTTGACCTGGTATTAGGTGCTGCGGAAAAATTCAACCTGGCCGCTCATTTAAAAGAATTGGCCAAAGGTGATTCTGCAAAAATTTCTTCCTGCGATATAGATGATGTTTCCGGTTTCAATTCTTCGTGGTCGGTAAATGACCGTACACGAACCTTTTTAAAAGTGCAGGACGGATGCGATTATACCTGTTCTTTTTGTACCATTCCTATGGCAAGGGGCAAAAGTCGAAGTGATACCATTTCGAATGTAGTAAACAATGCTAAAGCCCTGGCGGAGAGCGGTGTAAAAGAAATTGTACTTACAGGCGTAAACCTTGGAGACTTTGGAAAAGGAGCTGACGGCGCTAAAAGAAACGAAGAAAATTTTTACGACCTTGTTGTTGCACTAGATGAAATTGAAGGTATTGAACGCTACCGCATTTCTTCAATCGAACCCAATTTACTGACCGAAGAAATTATTCACTTCGTTGCGGGAAGCAAAAAATTTATGCCCCATTTTCATATTCCGCTGCAAAGTGGAAGTAATGAAATTTTAGGTGCGATGCGCCGCAGGTACAAAAGAGAATTGTACACAGAAAGAGTGGAATTGGTTAAGAAATTGATGCCACATTGTGCTATTGGTGTAGATGTGATCGTTGGCTTCCCCTCGGAAACAGAACAAAACTTTAAAGAAACGTTTGACTTCCTTCATTCGCTAGATATATCCTACCTGCACGTATTTACCTATTCAGAAAGAGACAATACCAGGGCACTGGAAATTAAGCCCGTTGTTCCAATTAATATTCGCCACGAACGTAATAAGGCATTGCGTAATTTAAGTTACATGAAGATGCAACATTTTACGGCGCAACACCAGGGACAACTGCGTAAGGTATTGTTTGAAGGGTATGAAAAAAATGGTATGATGGAAGGGTACACAGATAATTACATTCGTATTGCTACACCTTACCGTGCCGAATGGGCGAACCAAATTATAGATTGGACTGTTTAATAATTGAGAAAAGAAAACATGAACAAATATTTAGTTACGATAAAGTTTGAGTGGAACGACGAAACCATGCAGATCATTCCGGATCACCGTGCTTATATTAACCAATTGATTGAAGCGCAAGTGTTGGAACACTATGCTGTGAGCATGGAAACGCAAAATCTATGGATCACATTGAATGCAGAAGATAAATCGGCGGTAAGAAAATTACTTTCACAGTCGCCTTTCTATCAATATTGGACCCTTACCATCAACGAGATCACAATTTGGGATGGACAAAACTATCGTTTGCCTGTAGTTCAGTTAAATTAGAAAAATTGATCCATTTCTTTTGCGAAAAATTTTTTCCGAAAACCATTTCCCCCTATTTTTGCACTCCCAACAAAAAAAGGGAGTTTAGCTCAGCTGGTTCAGAGCATTCCGCTTTAAGGCGGAAGAGTCGGCAGTTCTTAAAAATATTAATTGGGAGTTTAGCTCAGCTGGTTCAGAGCATCTGCCTTACAAGCAGAGGGTCGGCGGTTCGAACCCGTCAACTCCCACAAAAAACCCGGTAAATTACACCGGGTTTTTTTATGCCTATACTTTTCTACACATACATTTTATATTCTACTACAAGGAACAAATATTATGTTGGCTACACAGGTGATGATTTGCAGGAACGTTTAAGAAAGCATAATTCCAATCACAAAGGATTTACCGGTAAAGTTGGAGATTGGAAAATTGTACATACAGAAGTGTACAATTCGAAAAGCGAAGCGTTTGCACGGGAACAGGAAATAAAATCATGGAAAAGCAAAGCAAGAATTGAAATTTTAATCCATTCAGCGCATTCCGCTTAGGCGGAAGGGTCGGCGGTTCGAACCCGTCAACTCCCACAAAAAACCCGGTAAATTACAACGGGTTTTTTTATGCCTATACTATTCTATACATACATTTTATATTCTACAAGGAACAAATATTATGTTGGCTACACAGGTGATGATTTGCAGGAACGTTTAAGAAAGCATAATTCCAATCACAAAGGATTTACCGGTAAAGTTGGAGATTGGAA
>JAKFCI010000480.1:0-1665 GCA_036676725.1 Chitinophagaceae bacterium | reverse complement strand
AAAAGCTCAATAGTTGCAATTAGTTAAGTTCACAATATTTTTTACAGCATATAAGCAATTTGAAGGTTTGAAGAAATATTGATTTCTATTCCACGCTTATCTTTATTGCTCTTAACAACATAATTATGGAACAAGTTTGGAAAGAATACCAGGAAAAAAATAAAGACCGTTTTTTAGATGAAATGCTGGACCTGTTGCGCATTCCATCGGTGAGTGCAAAGAGCGAGCACAAAGAGGATATGAAAAAATGCGCAGAAGCAGTAAGGCAAAGTTTAATAAATGCAGGTGCCGATAAAGCCGAAGTGATGCAAACTGCAGGACACCCGGTTGTGTATGGTGAAAAAATCATTAATGCTGATTATCCAACCGTTTTAGTTTACGGACACTATGATGTACAACCTGCCGAACCCCTGGAACTATGGCACAGCGGGCCTTTTGAGCCGGTAATTAAAGATGGAAAAGTTTATGCTCGTGGAAGTGCCGATGATAAAGGGCAATTTTACATGCATGTAAAAGCACTTGAAATTTTAGTAAAAACAAATACGCTGCAAACAAATATTAAATTTTTAATTGAAGGCGAAGAAGAAGTTGGTTCGCCCAACCTTGGAAAATTTGTGGGTGATAACAAAGAGCTTTTGAAAGCTGATGTTATCCTTATTAGTGACAGTGCAATGCTTAGCATGGAAAACCCAAGCCTTGATGTTGGAGTACGGGGATTGTCATATATAGAAGTAGAAGTTACTGGGCCAAACCGTGACTTACATAGCGGCATATATGGTGGTGCCGTTGCAAACCCAATTACTATTTTAAGCAAAATGATTGCCTCTTGTCATGATGTAAACAACCATATAACAATTCCGCATTTTTATGATGATGTTGTTGAAGCTTCGCAAAAAGAAAGAGAGTTAATGGCACAAGCACCTTACGATGAAGACGAATACATGAAAGATTTAGGCGTAAAAGATTTGTGGGGTGAAAATGGTTTTACAACAAATGAAAGAACAGGAATCAGGCCAACCCTTGAAGTAAATGGCATTTGGGGCGGCTATACAGGGGAAGGTGCCAAAACAGTTTTACCATCAAAAGCAACTGCGAAAATTTCTGCAAGGCTTGTTCCTAATCAATCGTCAGTAAAAATTACCGAGATACTGTTGAAGCATTTTAAAAATATTGCACCTGCATGCGTCACCGTAAATGCGTTTGAACATCATGGTGGTGAAGCCTACATGACGCCAATAGATAGCAAGGCTTATAAGGCTGCCGCAAAAGCAGTAGCAACAACATTTGGCAAGGAACCTATTCCTGTTCGTGGTGGTGGCTCTATTCCCATTTGTTCAATTCTTGAAAAGGAACTTGGGATTAAAATTGTGTTTATGGGTTTTGGTTTAGATAGCGATAACCTGCATTCACCTAATGAAAAATACAATATTGAGAATTATTACAAAGGCATAGAAACGATACCCTACTTTCATAAGTATTTTGCTGAAATGAAGTAAGCAGTTTTATAATTGATAGAAGCCAAAAGCAATTTGCTTTTGGCTTTTTTTATTTTTCACAAATAGTCTTTTCAATTGCAATTCAGTTTAATTGCATACCCATGTTTTATTAGAAAGGACTATAAATTTGTAAGTATGGTCAGCAACATCATGGCATAAATATTTGATT
>JAKFCI010000479.1:0-1621 GCA_036676725.1 Chitinophagaceae bacterium | reverse complement strand
CGTTACGAGGTTTGAGTTCATCAATGATCTCCAGGTATTTCTCTTTGTTAATTGCCATAATTGTAAAAATAAATCCCGCCGAAACGGGACAAATTTAATTTATATACAGCACCAATTTTTTTCGATGCTTCTATTTTAAAATAGTACGACTAATTACAATTCTTTGCACTTCGCTTGTGCCTTCGTAAATCTGGGTAATCTTGGCATCACGCATTAAACGTTCTACATGGTATTCTTTTACATAACCATAGCCACCATGAATTTGTACGGCTTCCACCGTGGTCCACATGGCCGTTTCTGATGAAAATACTTTAGCCATAGAGGAACTCAATGTATAGTCTCGTTTCTGGTCTTTATCAAACGCAGCTTTCATGCACATAAGGCGAGATGCTTCGATACGGGTTGCCATATCAGCAAGCTTAAATGCAATTGCCTGGTGGTTTGAAATTTCGGTACCAAAAGCTTTTCGCTCCTTTGAATACTTAAGCGAAAGTTCGTAAGCCCCGCTTGCAATACCCAATGCCTGCGAAGCAATACCAATACGTCCGCCTGCTAAGGTTTTCATGGCAAAGGTAAATCCAAAGCCATCGGGTCCCACCCTGTTTTCTTTTGGTACAATTACGTCATTAAACAAAATGGTATGTGTATCACTTGCCCTGATGCCTAATTTATTTTCTTTACCACTTACAACAACACCCGGCCAATTCTTTTCAACAATAAATACGTTTATACCACGAGATCCCTTACTGGTATCTGTATGCGCAATCACAAGGTATACAGATGCTGTTCCACCATTGGTGATCCAGTTCTTGGTTCCATTCAAAATATAATGGTCGCCTTTATCTTCGGCAATCGTCCTTTGCGAAGTAGCGTCACTACCTGCTTCCGGCTCACTTAATAAAAAAGCACCGGTATATAATTCACCATCTTTTTTACCTTGTGCTAATGGCGTTAAATATTTTTGCTTTTGTTCTTCGGTGCCATAAGCTTCAATACCATAACAAACAAGGCTGTTGTTTACACTCATACAAACACTTACGCTTGCATCAATTTTGCTAATTTCTTCCATCGCCAGCACGTAGCTTACTGTGTCTAAACCGGCACCCCCATAATCGGTACTCACCATCATGCCTAAAAAGCCAAGGTCAGCCAATTTCATTATTTGTTCCCGGGGAAACTGCATTTTTTCATCACGTTCTATTACACCGGGCAGGCATTCATTTTGTGCAAAATCACGGGCAGCTTGTTGTATCATTAAGTGTTCTTCACTTAGTTCGAAGTTCATTAGCAATCATTTTGTGGCGCAAATTTAGCAGAAAACAACAGTGTTTCCCTTTCCATTATTATTTATTATAAACCTGGCCGTATTACTACTATGAAACTTTGCTTGCGACGCTCCTTTCAACGGTTTGTTTCTTATTCACCAAAATGCCGGTTTGCATATTTATAATAACAGGCAATAAAATCATTAGTTTATATATTAGTACACAATTATTGTTTCATAAATTGACAACCAATATGCTCATTCAACTCATTAACCACAATAGCGACCAATATGCGCAAATGATCGCATTACGATTGAATGTATTATTGAAGCCCATTGGCGTTCCCGCTTCTTTTA
>JAKFCI010000478.1:0-6277 GCA_036676725.1 Chitinophagaceae bacterium | reverse complement strand
AGGACAAAAAAGCGGCTCATTTTTTAAATGATTACCTGCAGCAAGTTTATGGATTTAAATTAGATATTGATAAGCAAGAAGGAAAAGATTATGTAAAAATAAATACCAGGAAATTTATTAAAGGGCCTGGTAAAGATGCATATAGTTTAAAAGTAACAAAAGATGGTGTTGAGATTTCTGGTGATACTTATGCCGGAAGTTTTTATGGTGTGCAAACATTGATACAACTTTTACCTGCATATGATGTAAAACCATTAATGAATGGGAAAGATGGCGCATCCATTTCGTCTTTGCTTATTCCTTACGTAACTATACAGGATCAGCCTCGGTTCAATTACCGTGGATTACACCTTGATGTTGCCCGCCATTTTTTCCCGGTTGCCTTCATTAAAAAATATATTGATTATATCGCCTTGCATAAAATGAATTTTTTTCATTGGCATTTAACAGAAGACCAGGGCTGGCGTATACAGATAAACAAATATCCCAAACTAACAGAAGTTGGTGCATATCGTAATGGCACTATAATAGGTCGATTCCCTGGAACAGCAAATGACAATACGCCTTATGGCGGGTTTTATACACAGGAAGATGTGAAAGAAATTGTGCGTTACGCAGCGGACAGACACATTACCGTTGTTCCGGAAATAGAAATGCCTGGTCATTCTTCTGCTGCTATTGCGGCGTACCCGTGGTTAAGTTGCTTCCCTGAAAAAGAAACTTTAATTCCAAAAAATCCATCTCAATTAAGCCAGCAAAAAGGTGGCAAAAACGTACAGGAAACCTGGGGCGTATTTGAAGATGTTTATTGTGCGGGAAAAGATTCTACGTTTACATTTTTAGAAAATGTATTGGATGAAGTGATTGCATTATTTCCATCAAAATACATACATGTTGGTGGTGATGAAAGCCCCAAAGAACATTGGAAAAAATGCCCGCACTGCCAGGCAAGAATAAAAAAAGAAGGATTAAAAGATGAACATGAATTACAGAGTTATTTCATTCAACGAATGGAAAAATACCTGAATGCAAAAGGTAGAATTTTAATTGGTTGGGATGAAATTTTAGAAGGTGGATTAGCGCCAAATGCAGTGGTAATGAGTTGGCGCGGAGAAGCTGGCGGCATTGCAGCTGCAAAACAAAAACACTTTGTGATCATGACGCCACAAAAGCCGGTTTACTTTGACCACAGCCAGTCACGCAACGAAGATTCAATTACAATCGGTGGTTTTAATTCTTTGGAGGCTGTTTATAATTACGAACCGGTGCCAAAAGAATTAAATGCAGAACAAGCTAAATATGTTTTGGGTGCACAAGCCAATGTTTGGACAGAGTACATGAAAAATCCACGCAAAGTGGAATATATGATCTTTCCTCGTTTAAGCGCTTTGAGTGAAGTTTTATGGAGTGCGAAAGAAAAAAAGAATTGGAACAGTTTTAAATCAAGAATGAAAATGCAGTTTCAACGATACGAACTGTGGGGTGCTAATTGGAGCAAGGCTTTATACGAAACTTCAACAACGAAGTAATCTTTAGCGTGGCATATATTTCTCATTGGACGCACGTTTAAAAAGGAACGTACACAATACAATTGTTAGTTGCTTAATTATTGCATTGTAATTACTTCCTGCAATTTTCTTATGTATCTTTAAAACTCATCGCTTCCAAATTTTTTAAATGACCGATATTAATTTGATTGATGCTTTTGAACGGATTCCCGTTAAAATTTTTAATGACCAGGAAGAGGGCTCCCGATTCGCCGCTAATGAAATAGCAGCCCTGATTCGTAAGAAACAAGCACAAAATGAAATGTGTGTTTTAGGACTGGCAACAGGTTCTACTCCAAAAACTTTGTATTATGAGCTTGTTCGAATGTATCGTAAGGAAGGTTTAAGTTTTAAGAATGTGATCTCTTTTAACCTTGATGAATACTACCCTATTGAAAAAGATGCGCTTCAGAGTTATAACAATTACATGCACCGGGTTTTCTTTGATCATATAGATATTGATAAAGAAAATATTTTCATTCCAAACGGCGAACTTCCTAAAGAAGATATTAAAAAACATTGTGCCGAATACGAAGCCCGCATTGAAAAGGCAGGCGGAATTGACCTGCAAATTCTTGGTATTGGTAACAATGGTCATATAGGTTTTAACGAACCCGGTTCAAGTGTTTTTTCACGTACCCGGTTGATCAACTTGGAAAATTCTACAAGGCTTGCAAATGCATATGAGTTTGCAAATATTTCCCAGGTACCCCGGCTTGCTATTACAATGGGCATTGGTACCATTATGAAAGCAAAAAAGATTTTATTGCTTGCATGGGGACCTGCTAAGGCGCAAGTAATTTATAAAGCAGTAGAAGGCACGGTAACCGAAAGTATTCCTGCCTCTCTTTTGCAACATCATCCTGATTGTGTGTTTTTAGTAGATTCCGCTGCTGCAGCGGAATTAACGCGTAATAAATCTCCCTGGCTCACAGGCGAAATTGAATGGAATGTAAAAACAATAAAAAAGGCAGTAGTGAATATGGCTTTGAAATTAAACAAGCCGGTACTGTCGCTCACGAATAATGATTACAATGAGTATGGTTTAGGCGACCTGTTAGTAGAAAAAGGTGATGCTTATGAAATTAATTTACAGGTCTATTACATGCTTCGCGATTCAATTACGGGATGGCCAGGTGGTAAACCCAATTCTGATATACCAGCACACCCGGAAAGATCAAAACCATATCCCAAAAAAGTGATCCTGTTCTCTCCCCACCCTGATGATGACATTATTAGTATGGGTGGCACTTTTCAGCGTTTGCACGACCAGGGGCATGACGTTCATGTTGCTTATCAAACATCTGGCAACATTGCGGTAACTGATGAATTTGTGACGCGGTTCTTAGATTTTGCAGTTGGCTTCGAAGAAATTGCAGGCATTAATAATGATCGTTCGGAGCAGATTTTTAAAGAAGTAAGAAGTTACCTGGATAAAAAAAGATCCAATCAAATTGATACGCCGCAAATCAGGTCAATAAAGGGTTTGATCAGGAGAGGCGAAGCAAAGGCAACATGCAGGTATGTTGGTATTCCGGAAACCAATATTCATTTCCAGGATCTTCCTTTTTATGAAACAGGCACCATTGAAAAAAATCCAATGGGTGAAAAAGATGTTCAGCTAACGATTGAACTTTTGCGTGCAATAAAGCCACACCAGGTTTTTTGTGCAGGCGATCTTGCTGATCCGCATGGTACACATAAAGTTTGTTTAGATGTTGTATTAGAAGCACTGAGAAGAATTAAAGCTGACGGAGATGAATGGGTGAATAATTGCTGGTTATGGTTGTATAAAGGAGCATGGCAGGAATGGAATATAGAAGAAATTGAAATGGCCATACCTATGAGCCCAGACCAGGTGTTGCGAAAAAGACATGGCATTTTTATTCACCAATCACAGAAAGATATGGTGCCTTTCATGGGAAGTGACAGCCGCGAATTTTGGCAGCGTGCTGAAGAAAGAAACGCTGCTACCGCCAATCTTTATGCGCAATTAGGATTGACGCATTATGCAGCCATGGAAGCTTTTGTAAGGTGGAAGTTTTAAATTAAATCAATGCCCTGATTGAGATAAAGTTTTTATCTCATTTGAAATAATGTAAAGAGATCATTTATTCAGGGTTAAATTGTTTTTAAGAATATAAAGGGTGCTCATTCCAAAATATTTTCCGAAATGTGTTGTCCCCTGATAGTTATGTAAGAAAACCCTTCTCTTAGTAAGGGTTACTAAAACAACATAATATCCTTCAGTCCTTAAAAAAAAGCTTTAACTTCTTTTATTTAATAAAATTTGATTGATAAATGGTAGTGTCTTATTTTTGCTGCCCGTTAATGGCTGCGTAGCTCAATTGAATAGAGCATCTGACTACGGATCAGAAGGTTTTAGGTTTGAATCCTAACGCGGTCACTTCCACAAAAGGCAACTTATCAAATAGTTGCCTTTTGTTTTTAGCTCATTTTCTGGTAAAAAATGTGGCGAAAATTATTTTAAAATTGATTAACTTACTATTCTTAAACAGTAAGGCATTCGTACAATCATTTTGTTTTTTGCATTTACTCATACTTTTTGCTTGCTCCTGATAAAGTTTCATTTCCTGTATTCCATTTAAAGAAAACTAAGTTTTTAACCAGTTAATTTAAAAACATGGAGTTTACAAGCACTGTATTGTTTCAAGACAATTTTATTTACTACAATGTTATGACCCGTGACGGACAGACGTTCGTTGCACGACTGCTGGATAGTAAAATTGTTACAACGCCTAGCCCGCCAACAGAAATCACATTGAAATGGAATGGTCAAAATTGGGTGAGCGCTGCAAATGAAGACCTTTTATATTTTTTAAGTTTTGATATAAAAGAGAGGAAGGCGCTTAATGTAAGTACCAGCATGGGCTAATACCTGCACTTTAAATTTATTTTACGATTGCTCTTGAAGATTGCAAACGGAATAAGATAGTAAACGATAAGCCAGTAAAGAAGTTGCAATTATTCGTATCCCAATAAAATAAATGTAATTTTTATTGTTGGAATTTTAAGTTGCTGAAATTATAGAGATAATTTTGCCTGGCTTATTACCAGGTTTTCTATTGCCGTTTTTTCTTCAAGCAAAATGGAAAAATGTTTTTCAAACTCTATCTTTTTATTGTATCCTTTTCCTTGACATGAAATAAATAAAGAGAAAGTTACATTTTCATCAAGACGCAATTTCGTTTTGAAGTCACTTGTAATCAGGTAGTCTATAATATAATGGTCGTCCTTTAATGTAAAGGTTGTTCTTTCGGGTTTGTTCAGCGTCATACAGGCACGGTTTCGGGTAATAAAAGTGCAAAATATAATTAAAAATTAATCTGCACAAGGAGAAATTGATGACTGATATAAATCAATTGTTTGTATGGTAAATGTCAGGTTTTGATATAAATAATAAAATTAATTTTCAGACCAAATTATTTATTGCATATACCCTCGAATTTCTAAGGTTTTCAATAAAATATATATTAAAATAAGATTATTTATATTTATTATTGTTAGCTTTGTTGAAGTTGCATTAATCCATTGCAAGTGTAATTTTTTTTAAGATCCTTCCCTTTTTGGCAACTGCTTATTTAGCCTACCCCACTGCCTGAACAAATTGTAAAACACCAAAAGAATTGCCATGAAAAATTTATTCATTATCGCTAATATTATATTAGCAGTAATCCTGACTTCTTTTACGCCGGTTCCAATTTTATTTAATCAAAACAAGTTGGAAAGTAACCCAGCTTTTACATTTAATGATTCTCATACTGAAAGTTTAGATGGAACACTGATTTATAATCCATGTACAGGTGAAATGCTTGAGTTTTATGGCGAAATGCATTTTATGTATCACGGTGTATTTAACAATAATAAATCAACTGGAACATTTCATGTAAATAATAAAGGAGTAAAGGCAATTAGCGCAACAGGTAAAGTATATTCTATCTCAGGTGTATTTAATACCACTACTACCGACAAATTTTCAAATGGTGTCTTTACTATGAAGCAAACCCAAATTGAACGATGGACTACACAGGGTAGCAGGAATAATTTTAAAGTGACTCGTTCTTATCATGTTTCTGTTGATGCTAATGGAAATGCTCAATTTTTTCGAGATGAATACCAGGAATACTGCCAATAAATAACTGGTAAATCCAATAATATCAAAGACTAAATTTTGGATATGTAATCCTGCTTTCTAAATAACAGCATCAAGCAATAATACTCCAGCCAATCCCAAAAAAGAAATAATACTTTCCATCAGCGTCCAGGTTCCGAAAGTTTGTTTCAAGGTCAGGTTAAAATATTCTTTAAACATCCAAAAACCTGTATCATTTACATGCGATAGCATCAGGCTTCCGGCACCAACAGACAACACCATTAGTTCCGGCGATACGCCGGTCGCCAATAATGGAAACACAATTCCGGATGCTGTAAGAGCGGCTACTGTTGCAGATCCCAGCATGACCCTGAATAATGCGGCAATCAACCATCCTAAAAAAAGTGGTGACAGTTGCAAGTTGCTTGACTGTTCTTTTAAAAGTTCACCAATATTGCTGTCAATTAAAATTTGTTTAAAAGCGCCGCCCGCAGCAATAATTAATATGATCATTGTGATTGCCTTTACTCCTTCAACGCAGGTATGCATGGCCTTTTGCATTGGCAATTTTAAAACAACAATGGTGGTTAAAAGTGAAATCAATAGTGCAATCGTC
>JAKFCI010000477.1:0-3596 GCA_036676725.1 Chitinophagaceae bacterium | reverse complement strand
AATGCTGTAAGAAACGAAGTATTTGAACCTCTTTGCCATGTAGCAGATACAGCAATAGAAATAAAGGAGCTGATCACAAAACTTTCAGCCTTACCTTTTACAGCGAAAGAAATAGAGCAAAGGGAATCCCTATTATTAGATCATTTTAATAATAAAAAAAATGCACAATGGCTTAGTAGCTTGATATAGTTGCATTATCGATGATCACACCTTTTTCCGTACGCACCATGCGTGCAGGAAATTTATTGATTACAATGTAATCATGTGTTGCCATTACAATTGCTGTTCCATAATCTCTTGAAATGTGAAATAGGAGTTGCATAATTTCGTCCGAAGTTTCCGGGTCGAGATTTCCTGTTGGTTCATCGGCTAAAATTAATTTGGGAGAATTTAATAACGCTCTTGCTACGTCCACACGTTGTTGCTCACCGCCGCTCATTTCAAATGGCATTTTAAAACCTTTTGATTTTAAACCAACTTTGTCTAGAACATCAGCAATTTTTTCGTTCATTAATTTTTCGTCTTTCCAGCCTGTTGCCCGTAACACAAACTTCAGATTTTCATTTACGTTACGGTCGGTTAATAATTGAAAATCCTGGAAAACCACGCCAAGACTTCTTCTTAAATATGGAACTGTTTTCCAGGTTAATTCACGTAAATTATATCCGGCAACAATACCTTCTCCTTCTTTCAATGTTAATTCGCCGTACATTGTTTTTAGAAGACTCGATTTCCCCGTTCCGGTTTTACCAACCAGGTATACAAACTCACCTTTATTTACTGTAAGATTTACATTTTGTAAAACTAAATTCTCGCCCTGGTAAATATTTGCGTTCTTAATTTCGATAATTGGTTCTGCCATAATCATTGCTTCAAAAAATAAATTTAATACCTAATTTCTGCTTCTCCCGATTTGATTATTAGTTCTTTGCTTGTTGATGCTTCTACCCTGCCAATAATTTGCGCATCAATATTAAAACGTTGTGCTATTTTAATTATTTCTTCGGCTGTATTTTCTTCCGTATAAATTTCTAAACGGCAACCCATATTAAATACCTGGTACATCTCTTTATCATCCGCCCCGCTTGACTTTTGAATGATCTCAAATATTTCAGGAGGTGTAAATAAATTATCTTTTACGATGCGCACATTTTCCGGCACATATTTCATGCATTTAGTTTGTCCGCCACCGCTGCAATGTATCAATCCTGATATTGAATCAAAATGCTTTTCTAAAATTTCTTTTAAAACCGGGGCAAACGTACGTGTTGGCGATAAAATTAGTTTGCCAATCGTAGTAATAAAATTTTGATCATGATGTTTTACTTCAATCTTATCCAGCAATCCATATTCACCAATGTATAAAACTTCATCAGCTAAAGAAGGCTCAAAAGTCTCAGGATATTTTTCTTTATATGTTTTGTTTAAAACGTCATGACGTGCACTAGTTAATCCATTGCTACCTATTCCACTATTGTATTCTTTTTCATATGTTGCCTTGCCATAGCTTGCAAGACCGACAATAACATTACCCGGAGCAATTTTTTCATTTGTAATAAGCTTGTTCTTTGGCCACCTGGCAGCCATGGTTCCATTAACAGCAACAGTGCGTACCACATCACCTACATCAGCAGTTTCTCCACCTAAAAAAGTAATCCCCAAACCATGGTGGTGCATTTCGTCAAAAAATTCCTGTGTTCCTTCAATAATTGCTTTTAATACTTCTCCAGGAATAACAGATTTGTTTCTATCGATTGAAGATGAAAAAAGGATCTTATCATAAATGCCCACGCAAATAAGATCATCCAGGTTCATGACAATTGCATCTTGAGCAATACCTTTCCAAACCGACAGATCGCCGGTTTCTTTCCAATATAAATAGGCAAGAATACTTTTTGTTCCCGCACCATCAGCATGCATTACGTTCACCCAATCTTTATCGCCACCCAAAACATCAACATATACCTTACAAAATGCATTAGGGTATAAACCTTTATCAATATTTTCAGTAGCCGCATGAACTTCTTCTTTCTGTGCAGATACTCCGCGTTTGGCGTAAAGCGACATGAATGAACGTTTTTTTTGTGAAGCGCAAAACTAACACAATTGCCTCGTTATCTTAGCGCTCCCGATGAAAGTGCATTACGATATAAATAACCTGCCACCCTTTAAAAATGCTGTTATAACCATTGGCACTTTCGATGGTGTGCATAATGGCCATCAAAAGATCATTGACGCTTTGTTGGCAGAAGCGGTCAAAGTGGACGGTGAAAGTATTATTATAACCTTCCACCCGCATCCCAGGAAAATTGTTCAGCCTAATGAATCGCTACACCTGATTAATACATTGCAGGAAAAAATTGAGATCCTTGAACAAAAAAAAATTGACCATCTTGTCGTTGTTCCATTTACCGATGAATTCTCAGAATTAACCGCAGAACAATACATTGAACAATTTTTGATCGCAAGATTTCATCCACGCAGTATTATTATTGGCTACGACCATCATTTTGGTAAAGGAAGAAAGGGCAATATTTATTTATTAGAAAAAGAGCAGGAAAAATACAATTACCACCTGGTAGAAATTCCAAAGCATTTATTAAACGAAATCAGCATCAGTTCTACCAAGATCAGGAATGCCATCAGGGAAAGCGATATTACGACGGCTAATAAATTACTTGGTTATTCCTTCTTCTTTGAAGGCAAGGTGGTCGAAGGTGATAAAATTGGGCGCACGATTGGTTTTCCAACTGCAAACCTTAATTATACAAATGAGGATAAAATTCGGTTAGGCGAAGGCGTTTACGCAGTTTACGTAGATGTAAATGGTGAAAGAAAAAAAGGAATGCTAAGCGTTGGAAAGCGTCCAACATTCAATGATATTTCGGAGAAAGTTGAAGTGAATATTTTTGATTTTGACAAAACCATTTATGGGTCTGTAATAAAAATTACAGTTGAAGCATTTTTACGACAGCAAGAAAAGTATAATTCTATTGATGCATTAAAAAACCAAATAGCATTAGATAAAATCAATGCTGAAGCCATTTTGCGCTGATCAATTCTGCATCATTTTAGCGATCATTTCTTTTAAAAGCCCTGCATCACCAGTACCAGCGTCATTAACACCCAAACTTTTTAAGTTGTATTGGTGCAGTAATAAAATATTTTTTTCAATAGATTGAAAGCTATAACGATTAGCAGCAGCCGTATATTCTTTGATCTTCCATTCAGAAACACCAATAGAACCGGCTAAAGATTTTTCATTACCGGCATTTGTTGTATATATCATTTGAACCTTACTGAAGAAACCATAAAGAGAGGGAAATATTAATTGCAAGGGACCCGCTTTCGGATTGCTTTCAAAATAATTTGCAATGCGAATGGCTTTATACATGTCTTTCCTGGCAAGTGCATCCTGCAATTCAAACACATTGTATTCTTTGCTTATGCCTATGAAATTCTCAATATCATCTTCAGTAATTTCCTTTCTTTCTTTAAGGTTCAAAGCCATTTTATCTATTTCATTATTTATCCGGCTTAAGTCGTTACCAATATGATCGATCAATAAATTCAAAGCTTTATTTGAAATTGAAAAT
>JAKFCI010000476.1:0-4873 GCA_036676725.1 Chitinophagaceae bacterium | reverse complement strand
TCCACTTCCGCAATTGTAATGGTACCTGCCTTTGCCATGGATGTAGAAAAATTCCTGGTTGTTTTTCTAAATAAAAGATTTCCATATTTATCGCCTTTCCATGCTTTTATAATCGCAAAATCAGCATGCAGCGCCATTTCCATCAAATATTGCTTTCCATTAAATTCACGTACTTCTTTGCCTTCAGCTATTTCGGTTCCATAACCAGCCGGCGTAAAAAAAGCAGGTATGCCCATGCCTGCCATTTGTATGCGTGTTGCTAACGTACCCTGAGGAATAAGATCAACATCAAGTTCGCCGCTTAAAAGCTGGCGTTCAAATTCAGAGTTTTCACCAACGTATGAACTCATCATTTTTTTTACCTGCCTTGTTTGTAATAATCTACCTAAACCAAAATCATCAACACCTGCATTATTGGATATACATGTAAGGTTCTTTACATTTTTTTCAACCAACGCCGATATGCTATTCTCGGGAATTCCACACAGTCCAAAACCTCCCAGCATAATGGTTGCACCATCCTTAATATCATGCAAAGCATCAGTTGCATTATTAAACACTTTATTCATATTATAAATTGTGGTCCTCAAAAATAGCGAAGCAAAAAATATTTATTGCGGAATAATTAAAAAGCGTTGACAGGCATGCCGGGATGTACTTTATTAGAGGTGCTACGTAATGAATCAAGTACTATTTTTAATTTACTGGGATGCGTTTGATAATATTTAAAACTGCGTTTAAATTCTTCAGGCGTTACTTTATGCACTATAAATATTTGATGGTACAGTTTAATGCTCTTGTTCTTTTTGTCAATTGTTGAATCAAGCTCAAATTGATAGGCCACCATTTCATCGGCACGTAAAATATCCCATAAAACTTTTTCCATTTTCCTTTCTGCCAAAACATCTTTTGGAACTGCATCGTTTTTGCAAGCAGCAATTGAAACCAATAATAGGAAAGCGTAAGCTAATTTTTTCATTTCAATTGCTTGTACAGGCTTGCATTTGTCAAATCTAATTTCACCAATAAATCGGCTGCTCTTTCTTTTGTATCCTTATTGGCTTTACTAAATATTTGCAACAACTCATTGCTCTTACCTTGAAAAAATAGGGGCAGTATCATTGAATTTGGATTATCACGATTTAGTGTTGATAAATAGTTCAACGAATTTAGCACCCCCTTTCTTGCAGCTTCTTCATCTTCAAAAAACAAATCAAGCCCTTTTCTATAATATGAATACATAGCATCATGTATAGGAGCAAAACGATTGTCAGTCAAATTCTCAATTAAACGGAAACGATTACGCAAACCATCAAATGCTTTCCAACCAGAAATGTCGCGACTTTCAGGAGCATTGTTTACAATGTTTAAAGCTTTTTGAAAATAATCATCACCACCACGTGGTGAGAAGGAATCATAATCTAAACCAACAATGATATTTGCATAGTAAGCGAGTACAGCAGTCAAATTAGCAACTATTGGATCATTTCCTTGCACACGGTTTTCATTAAATTCAATGGGTTGAAACTCTATATATCGAAAAACGATATCATTATCCTGGAAATTAATAATTGGTGACTCGTAAGTAGCATTATATACAGGACGTGCAGCTTGCACAGTCAGGGAAGCTTTAAATACATTTTGGCCAAGATCCTGGTCAATGCTGATTAAAAAGTTGCACTTAATTTTTTCTGTCGCCTGGTATTCGTCTTTTGTCCATTTTCGATTATTTAAAAAATTCGTAAGCCCGGTTTGAAGCGTTTGAAAAATCTTTTTATCAACCTGTGTGCTAACCCGGTTAGACTGTACCGTTAGTTTAGCTTGTAACTCCTGGCCATTAACGATAATGGAAAATAAAAATAGAAAGAAACTTAAAATAATCTTTATCCTCATAGTAATTCAATTATTGCATCAACAATATCTTTCGCAACCATATTTTTAGATTTGGCTTCAAACGATTTTTCCTTTCCATCTTTATAAAATAGGGTCACTTTATTCGTATCCTTACCAAAGCCTGCCTCAGTATCGCGTAAAGAATTCAAAACGATCATATCAGCGTTTTTCGATTTCAATTTTTTAATGGCGTTCTCCTTCTCATTTTCCGTTTCTAATGCAAACCCCACTAGCAACTGACCTTTCTTTTTATTCTTACCAAGATTTAAAAGAACATCTTCGGTTTTGGTAAATTTCAAATCAAGGTTGCCATCTGTTTTTTTTATTTTTTGTTCTGAAATATCGATCGGCCTGTAATCAGCAACTGCCGCAGCCATAACCATTATATCATTTTCATTATTTGCAATGCAGGCTTCATGCATTTGTGCTGCACTCGTTACTTTAATTACTTTTATTCCTCCTGGCGCTACTTGAGACACAGGACCACTTACCAGTGTAACTTCTGCACCTCTTGCTTTTAATTCTGTTGCTATTGCATAACCCATTTTTCCCGATGAATGATTTCCAATAAAACGCACCGGGTCAATAGCTTCGTATGTAGGTCCTGCAGTAACTAAAGCTTTCTTTCCTTTTAGCTGCTGGCTTTTTGTAAAAAAATTATTTAAAAATGTAACTATTTCTTCGGGTTCTGCCATTCTTCCATTTCCAATAAGTCCACTAGCAAGTTCACCATATGCAACTGGAATTATATGACAGCCATGAGAAGAGAGCAGTTGCAAATTTGCTTTAGTGGTTGGATGTTCCCACATATCATCATCCATTGCAGGCGCAACAACAACGGGGCATGTGGCGGATAAATAAGTTGCCAAAAGTAGATTATCGCACTGGCCATGTGCCATTTTGCTTAAAGAATTGCAACTTAAAGGAGCAATTACAAATACATCTGCCCATCGTCCAAGTGCAACATGGTTTGCCCATGAAACTTCATCAAACAAATCAATTAAAACAGGTGATTTAGTTAGCGTAGAAAGCGTTAAGCTTGAAACGAAATAAGTAGCAGCTTTTGTCATAATGACTTTTACCTCCGCTCCTTCCTTTATTAGTTGCCTAACGAGCAATGGAACTTTGTAAGCGGCAATACTACCTGTTATTGCAATTAATATTTTTTTCCCTTTAAACATCAATGGCTAAAATACTGATTATAAAAAAGAAAAGCGATCCCGTTGATTACAGAATCGCTTTTAAAGTAAATATTATCTTCTATTGGAAAAGATCGTTCTCTTCATTTTTACGGTGGTAAACTTTATCCTCCATAAATTCCTGCGTAGCTAACAAGGAAGGATTAGGCATACGTTCGTAAGCTTTAGAAATTTCAATCTGCTCTTTATTTTCATGAATTTCTTCAAGACTGTCTGTATGGCTTGCAAATTCTTCAAGCTTATTATGCAACTCCTCTTTCAATGTTATGTTTATTTGGTTGGCCCTTTTTGCAATAATTGCAATGGACTCATAAACATTACCGGTCTTCCCTTTCATTTGGATCAGGTCGCGGGTTTCTACATTATTTGTAGTGCTTGTGCTAAGTTGACGTCTTAGTCGACTCATTGGTTATATTTTTTAAGTTATTCTGTGATAAATTTAGAAATTCATTTACTTCTTTAGCGTAAGTACTTTCTGGAAAACGATCAACAAATTCATTGCATTCTTCCATTACTTTTTCAAACCTTTCTGCTTTCTTTTCCTGAACGCTTAGTTCTGCAAACCGATAAAAAGACTTGATCGCCATTAATTTGTATTCATCGCTCTTGGGAGAATCTGGATATGCATTTAAAACAGCATTATAAGCTACTGCTGCTGCTCTAAACTGACCAAGATCGTAATATAATTGAGCTGCCTTTGCGTCTTTTACTTCCAACTTTTTTCTGGAGGCGTCAATAATTTCCGTTGCTTCTTTTATTCTTGCAGAACCGGGATGCGTATTAATAAAGGTTTGCATCATCCCAATTGCCTTTATCGTATTGGTTTGATCAAGCTCTGGTTTGGGAGATTGCTTATAAAATGTATAAGCCCTCATATAATCAACTTCTTCTGCTCTGGTACTATTTGGAAAAACTTCAAGATAAGTTTTGAAAAGATTTTCTGCGTTCAAATAGTCTTTCTGGTAATAAGCGGTATATGCGTATTTATAGTAAATATCTTCAAACTCCGGACGTCCTCTATAGAAAGGTATAACATCTTCGTATAGTTGCTGCGCAAAATTATATTTCTTTTTTGCATAGTAACTTTCAGCCATTCTAAGTTTATAATCCTGGTCTTTACTTTTTAAAACCTTGGTTATACCATTACAGCTAAGTACAAAAATGCTAAGTATTATGAGGTAGAGAAATTTCATAAAGGCTGGCAAAGTTAATTAGTTTAGGCAAATATTCAGTAATTATAACAAAGGCCTATTTTTCAGCCGTTAAGATTAAGGTAAATCGCAAATAAAAACCCTCCAGGAAGGAGGGTTTTTTATTATCTGTAATAATAGAGATTATTTACTTCTTCTAAGATTTGGGTGAGGAGCAGGTACTGTAGTCTGACCTTGCTCATCAGAAGTCGCTGCACGCAGATCAACTGTGTTGCAATCGCCACCTTCCTGACCGTAGTTAAAGAACAAACGATCTGAAGAGATACCTTCTTTTTCAACCATATAGTTGATAACTGCATTTACTCTATCCCAGCTTCTTTGCTGCTCAGATTTGCTTGAAGCGCAATATCCTGTTACAACAATGCGGCAATCAGGGTTGTTACGTAAACGAGCGGCAACTGAAGCTAACATGCTTCTTGCATCTGCGCTTAGCGCTACACCATTACCTGCAAAAGTTACACTTGGTAAAGCACCTAATGCAATTGCACAAGCACCACCTGTTGTATCTACTGCTGGTCCGCAACCTTCTGGACAAGGGCATTTACCAACACCATCAGCATCAACTGGCTG
>JAKFCI010000475.1:0-3188 GCA_036676725.1 Chitinophagaceae bacterium | reverse complement strand
TGTGCAAAGCAAAGTATTGCTGTTGTGCCAGGTCATCGCCACCGAAAAAACCTACGTATGCAGCAAGAACGCTACCCGCTGTATTGGCCATTCCACCTACCATGATACACAACATTTCTGACCGTGTCATTTTATCCAGAAAGGGGCGGATCATTAACGGGGCTTCCGTTTGACCCAGGAAAATATTGGCAGCAGTAGAAGTACTTTCCGGGCCGGAAATGCCGATCTTACGCAACAGCCAGGCAAAAACAAAAACTACTTTTTGCAAAATGCCCAGGTAGTATAACATGGCAGAAAGTGCCGAAAAGAAAATGATGTTGGGTAACACCTGTATGGCAAAAACGTAAGCCCAGCTTTGAGAAGGGTCGGCCAGGTTGCCAAAAATAAATTCAATGCCTTTATGCCCTATGTTGATCAGCTCCACGAACTTGCCGGAAAGCCAGCCAAATATAATTTTTATAAAATTTACCTTCAGCACACCGAGTGCAAAACACAACTGGGCCACAATGCCTATAATCACCAGTTTCCAATCGATTGCTTTTCTATTATTGCTAAAAATGTAACAAACAAAAATAAGGAAGGTCATACCCAAAGCGCCACGGCCAAGATTCGTCAACACAGCATTCATGCAGTTCAGTTTTCAATTAGAGGCGACAATATACAAACAATCTTAATTGGCCTATTAACAAAAGAAGCCGTCCTTTTGGGACAGCTTCTAAAAAAAATTAATGAAAAGATTAAATATGTGCTTCTATCTTTTTTACAAAATTACCTTTAGGTTGTGCACCTACTAATTTATCAACTACCTCACCACCTTTAATAAATAAAATTGCAGGTATAGAAGTAATGCCATAGTTCATGCTTACCTGTGGGTTTTCATCAACGTTTACTTTTCCAATATTTACTTTACCATCGTATTCTTTTGATAGTTCATCAATCACTGGCCCAATTGCACGGCAAGGACCACACCATTCCGCCCAAAAATCAATAACGGTTAGTTTATCGGAATTTAATACTTCTGTTTGAAAATTTGAATCTGTGAATGCTTGTGCCATAATTATCTTGTTTAAAACTTTGAAGTTTATGATGCTGCAAATTTAAGCCCAACCCATTTTACCCTGAACAGTTGTCAGCAAATGTTGATAAATGGCAGAGCGAATGTTAACTCTTTATTAAACAGCTTTTTACACCTAAATAGCTGTAACCTGCACATCGATTTCAGGTTTTTCATTTAAATAATGAATCAGGTCGTTATTGAGTTCAATTCCACTATCGAGTGTAATTAAATTTGCTTTTAAATTATTTTTCGGTTCTGTCAGAATAACTTTTAAAGATGATTTGCCCGGGTTCTTTTTAACATTCTCATCTAAAAAATCAACAAGTTCCTGCTCAACGTTGCGCACATCAATTTCCAATTGCAATTGTTTGGTCAGTTGTCGTTTTATATTTTCTGCAAGAGAGATGGAGCTTATTTTAAATTCATACTCGCCCTGGTTGAAACGCTGTTTAAACGATCCAACTAAAAATACAGCCTGTCCCTGCTGCAGGTAATTGCCAAAGCGAATAAAATCATCACCAAATAAAGCGATCTCGGTTTTGCCGGTATAATCTTCTAAAACATAGGAACCAAACTTATTGCCTTTGCGTGAAACCCGTTGTGCGGCTGTAGAAACAAGGCAGATCAATTTATAGGTTTTTCCTGCGCCTGCTAATATTTGCGAATCTTTTATCTCGTTAAAATCCTGTACGGAAATGATGCCGTAATGTTTGAATTCAAATTTGTAATGATCAAGAGGATGACCGCTTAAATAAATACCGGTAATCTCTTTTTCTTTATCTAACTGTTCGGTTAAACTCCATTGCGGGCATGGCGGTATTTGTGGCGATTTAATATCTAAAACAGCAGGCAGGTCGCCAAATAATGTATTTGTATTATTTGTTGATTGGGATTGAATGATATTGCCGAATTTGATCAGTTTCTCCAGCCCTGTTTGTGTT
This sequence comes from Chitinophagaceae bacterium, assembly GCA_036676725.1. Taxonomy (GTDB): domain Bacteria; phylum Bacteroidota; class Bacteroidia; order Chitinophagales; family Chitinophagaceae; genus Flavisolibacter. The sequence goes on along the minus strand of JAKFCI010000475.1, from coordinate 1,190 downwards.
TCACCTTCAGCAATGGTTAAGTATTGGGCACGATGCAGTTGCGGGAAACCATCGAAGGCGCCGGCGTACACAAGACTTTCCAACGTTTTTTTATTTACCGTACGCTGGTTGATGCGTTTCATAAAATCAAACGGATCTTTAAAAGGTCCATTCAGGTTTCTTTCTGCGATCATGCTTTCCAGTGCTGCTTCGCCTACACCTTTCATTCCACCCAAACCAAAACGAATTTCGCCTGCAGCATTCACTGCAAAACCTTTCTGCGATTCATTCACATCCGGTCCCAAAACTTTTATGCCCATGCGTTTGCATTCCTCCATAAAGAAGGTGAGCTTTTCAATGGCGTTTGCATGATTAAGCACAGCTGCCATATATTCCGCCGGGTAGTGGGCTTTTAAATAAGCGGTTTGGTAAGCTACAAAAGCATAACAAGTGGAATGCGATTTATTAAAGGCATACTGGGCAAAGGCTTCCCAGTCTGTCCATATTTTTTCTAATTCTTTTTTCGGGTGACCATTTGCTGCGGCGCCTTCAACAAACTTGCTTTTCATTTTGTCAAGCGTCTTCCGGTCTTTTTTACCCATGGCTTTACGCAAAACATCCGCATCACCTTTGCTAAAGTTGGCGATCTTTTGTGCCAGCAACATCACCTGTTCCTGGTAAACCGTAATACCATAAGTTTCCTTCAGGTATTCTTCCATGGCCGGCAGGTCATACTTCACTTCTTCGCGGCCATGCTTGCGGTCAACATATTGGGGAATGTAGGCCATTGGGCCGGGACGGTATAAAGCATTCATCGCAATCAAGTCTGCAAACTGGTCTGGCTTTAATTCTTTAAGATATTTCTGCATGCCCGGGCTCTCAAACTGGAACGTAGCAATGGTATCGCCGCGTTGGTATAATTCGTAGGTCTTCTCGTCATCAAGCGGGATATTATCTATATCTATTTCAACACCATGCTTAAGTTTGATTACAGCCAGTGCATCTTTTAAAATGGAAAGGGTTTTCAATCCTAGAAAGTCCATCTTAATAACGCCTGAATCTTCAATTACACTTCCTTCAATTTGTGTAATACAAAGTTCGGTTTCCTTTGATGCAAAAACAGGGATGAGTTCTGTAAGGTCTTTTGGCGCTATGATGATACCTGCAGCGTGAATACCCGTGTTGCGTACAGAACCTTCCAATTTTTCTGC
>JAKFCI010000474.1:0-3858 GCA_036676725.1 Chitinophagaceae bacterium | reverse complement strand
CCTGTTGGTAATCAACAGGCTTTTCTTTTTGTCATTAAATTTCAAATACTAAACCCCTTGTAGTTCTTTTATCTTTTCACGGATCTTACCTTCAATTTCGTCGGCTAGTGCAGGATTATCTTTTAGCAAAGATTTCACCGATTCACGTCCCTGTCCTAGTTTATCGGTATTGTAACTAAACCAGCTACCGCTTTTTTGAACTATACCCATTTCAACACCTGTATCTAAAATTTCTCCTACTTTAGAAATACCTTCTCCGAAAATGATATCAAACTCTGCCGTGCGGAAAGGCGGAGCCACTTTATTTTTAACCACTTTTACTTTTACCCGGTTACCAACCGCCTCTTCGCCATCCTTAATTTGTGTCATTCTACGAATGTCAAGACGAACAGAAGCATAGAATTTTAAAGCATTACCACCAGTTGTAGTTTCGGGGTTACCGAACATTACACCGATCTTTTCACGTAACTGGTTGATAAAAATGCAGATGGTATTTGTTTTAGAAATAGTAGCTGTAAGTTTTCTTAAAGCCTGGGACATTAAACGGGCATGCAATCCCATTTTAGAATCACCCATTTCGCCTTCCAATTCGCTTTTTGGAACAAGCGCCGCTACCGAGTCAATAACAACAACATCTAAAGCGCCTGAAAGAATTAAGCGATCAGCAATTTCAAGCGCCTGCTCACCATAATCTGGTTGAGAGATCAAAAGGTTATCAATATCAACGCCTAATTTTTGCGCATAAGCACTGTCAAATGCATGTTCGGCATCAATAAATGCACACATACCACCACGCTTTTGTGCTTCGGCAATTACATGTGTAGCAATTGTAGTTTTACCTGAACTTTCCGGTCCATATATTTCTATTACACGGCCTTTTGGCAAACCACCAATTCCTAAAGCAGAATCTAAACCAATAGAACCTGTAGAGATTACTTCTTGTGTTTGCTCGCCTCTTTCATTCATCATCATTACACTGCCTTTACCAAAATCTTTATCGATCTTATCCATGGTAAGCTTAAGTGCCTTTAATTTCTCGCTATTTGACATGTTGGTATTTTGAATTTTTAGAAGAATAAAATTAAAATTACAGTTTTCAACTATCCTGACTATTTAATTTTACTAGGTCGCGAAGCTAATGAATTTAGCAAATAAATCCTAAATAATTTGGCTGAAATAAAAAATTTTTTATCCACGATATCTTGTGAATCTTCAGCAGCCTTTCTCTACAATACTTAATGAAAACATAATTAAATGATGATTACATTAAAAACTTTGAACATCTCTTTTAATACTTGATCTGGCAACTATCTTTGACAACAATTAAAAATAGCCTTCAATGAAAAAAATTCTTTTAGCGATTGTATTGTTTGTTACTGTTGCTGCTAATGCACAAGATGCGAGCGAAATTAAACCTGCAGCAAAAGGTGTAGTTTATGGTGCGGCTGTAACAGAAAACGGAGAAGCTATAACGCCAAATGATCTACAGGCGAAATTAAGCAATGGGGTTTTTACAGGAACGATTACCGGTAAGGTAAAAGAAGTGTGCAAATCAATGGGCTGCTGGATAACACTTGAAAAAGCTGATGGAACAAGCTTAATGGTTAAATCAAAAGAGCACGGCTTTTTTATGCCTGAAAACCTAACTGGCAAAACGGTAATCATTGAAGGTACAGCAAGCATTAAAGAAGTTTCTGAAGATAAAAGAAAACACATGGCAGAAGATGCTGGCAAAAGCAAAGCAGAAATAAAAAAGATAAAAGGGTCAGAAAAAGAAGTACAATTTATTGCAAGTGGCGTTAAAGTGCTTGATTAATTAAAATTTAAATCATTTAAAAAGTCCTGCATTTGCAGGACTTTTTTTGTTGCGCTAATCAGAATAATGATTGACATTGATTTTCTGCTACCATCAAACAACTTGAACAATAATTAATAAGTCGATCGCAACCGCTTCATTATTGCATTTGAGGCCAATAATTCTTATTTTACCAGGACATTATATCCAATTATTCAATTGAAAACACCATTACTATCGATTTTGGTTTTGCTTGTGGGCCAATTTCCTGCCCATGGTCAAACTACAAACATCAGTGGTGTGATCAATTCATATCATAAAGTATTGGAGGTTTTACCGGCAGATGCCTGCGTCAGGGTGCAAAGCACTTCTGGTTTATCAATCAACGACCAGGTGATGATCGTACAAATGAAAGGTGCGACAATAAATACGGATAACACTTCATCCTTCGGCGATATTACAGCCATCAATAATGCAGGCAATTACGAGATCAATCATATCTGCGATATTAAAGGTGATTCCGTTTTCCTGAGTTATACTATTTTAAACAATTATACGCCAGCAGGAAAAGTTCAACTGGTTAAAATTCCCGTGTACCAGGATGCAGTAGTGACAGATTCTTTAAAAGCGGCACCTTGGAATAACAGTACTGGCCTTGGAGGAGTTCTCGCATTAAAAGTGGGCGGCCAGCTTACATTAAATGCACCTATTTCTGCATCGGGCGCAGGTTTTAAAGGCGGCAATTTTGTTACAAGTACGGGGCTTTGTTCAAACTTTGCCAGGGCAGACAACTTTTATTACAATGCAAATAATAGCAATCCTCAAAATGGGGGTTTTAAAGGAGAAGGAGTATATGAATTTACAAATCTTGATTACAGTGGTGGCAGAGGTGCATTAGCAAATGGTGGCGGTGGCGGTAACAATCACAATAACAGTGGTGGTGGTGGGGCGAATCTTTCTTCGGGTGGCAAAGGTGGCGGAAATTCAAGTTCTGTTGGTTGCCTTGGTAATTTTGAGGGATCAGGAGGCAAATCATTAAACTCTAATAGTGGTCAAAAAATTTACCTTGGTGGTGGTGGTGGTGCCGGGCATGCCAATAATACCACGGTTTCTACCGGTGGCGGTTATGGCGGTGGGATCATTTTTATTCAGGCTGTAACTATTGTTGGCAATAATCAAAAGATATTGGCTAATGGAAAGGTTGGAGGGAATACAACTGGCGATGGCGCTTCGGGTGGTGGAGCAGGTGGGACCATTATTTTGAGCGTAACAAATTACACTGGCACATTGACTATAGAAGCAAATGGTGGCAAAGGCGGAAACGAGGATAATGAACTTATAAATGGTCGGTGTTATGGCGGCGGCGGCGGCGGTAGCGGCGGGGTGATTTATTTCAACAACACACCTCCAGTTACTTACAGTGTATCCGGTGGTACAAATGGTGCAATAACGAACAGTTTAAATTGCCCTTCACTGATCAATGGAACACCTGGCAATACAGGACAAACTTTTACAAACTATACCTTCAATGCATCAACAACCCTGGCTAATTTCTGCGGTATCATTTTACCGGTTCAATTAGTTTCCTTCACAGCTAAAAATACTTCTAATCAAACCCACATACAATGGGAAGTAAATAACATTGATGAAATTGAAAAATTCGAAGTAGAACACAGCTTAAAGGACATGAACTGGAAAAATATTCATACAGCTTATTCAAATGGGTCAGCCAATTTTCAATACCTGCATGACAACATCCAGCCAGGATATCATTTCTACAGGTTGAAAATGTATAAGAAAAATGGAAACCGGGAATATTCCAACATTGTAAAGGTATTTAATGGTATAAAGAGCAAATACACCGTTTATCCAAACCCGGCTAAAGGAGATGTAAATGTTAGTGGTGATTTTAAACCATTTTCTATCATACAGCTTGTTGATATATCAGGAAAAATTATTCGCACACAGAAAATAATGGATCATAATATTGTACAACGTGTACCTGCAAACGAAATTCCTCCTGGTGTGTATTTATTACAACTGGAAGACCAGGTTCAAAAAAT
>JAKFCI010000473.1:0-5530 GCA_036676725.1 Chitinophagaceae bacterium | reverse complement strand
GCCTTCCTGAGGCGAATGGAGCGGATAAAAACATTTACCGGCTGGCCGGAGACCGATTTTACTCTACGCAAAAGATTGGAATGGCTCATGCTCATTTCGCTGAGTAAGGTTTGAACAGTAAAGTTCTTATCCTTTAAATGGCTTTCAATGATGGAAATGCATTTGTCCAAAAACTCCTTGTATTCGGCAGAAATCCTGAAATCACTTTTGTGCAGGGTTATCTCGTTGTAAAAATATTTTTGAAGTGTATTGCGATTCTTTAAAAGGGTGGTGACCCGTGCCGCCAGTAGTTTGCTGTCAAACGGTTTTACAATATAGTCGTCAGCACCGCCTTCCACTCCCTGTAGCTTGAGTTCATCGGACGTAGCACCGGTGAGTAAGATAAAAGGGATATGGCTTAACTGCTCGTTTTCTTTAACAATCTTGCAAAGCTCAATCCCGTTCATCTCCTTCATGTGAATATCGGAAACGATTAAATCGGGTAAATACTTTTGAGCCATGGCCAAACCGGTTTCGCCGTTTTCTGCCTGGTGTATTATATATATGTCTTTAAACAATCGGACAAGGTATTGCCTGATGGATTCATCATCATCTATAATTAAGATGGATTGTTTTTCGGAAACCAGTTCCGTTAAGGGTTCCCCGCCTGTATTATTTTCTTCAACCAGGTCCTCATCTTTCAGTACTTCGAGCAATTGGGGCGCAGCTTCCCTTTCTGAAATAATAACGTCCGCATCGAAATGATCTTTGCCTTTTTGAAGCTTTAATCTAAAAGTTGTCCCCTGCCCTTCTTCGCTTTGGTAAGAAATGGTACCCTGGTGTTGTTCGGTAAATTGTTTTACCAGGAAAAGCCCGATGCCAAAACCTGCCTTTGAACTTGTTTTTGCTCTTTCTGCCTTATAAAATTTATCAAAAAGCTTATCGCCTGTTTCGGAGGGGATGCCAGCACCGTCGTCTTCTACTTTTATTACAACATCTTCTGTTCCTTCTACAATTGAAAGCTTAATGCTGCCTTCAGCAGATGTATATTTTAATGCATTGGAAAGAAGGTTATATAAAATGATCTCCAGCTTTTCCCGGTCTGCATAGATTTCTAAATTCTTATTTGCACAATCAAAAACATAATTGATGCTCTGCGTTTTTGCCTGTTGAATAAAACATAGATATACTTCGTATGCCAGATCGTGAAGATTAAGTTTGGATGGTTTTATTTTATCCAAACCACTCTCCGTCTTTCTGAATAAAAGCAACTGATCGACAAGACTGAGCATTCGTCTTGCATTGCGGTAAACAATACTCAACTCACCTTTGTCTTTCTGTTCACTGGAATTTTTCTCCAGCAGTTCTTTAACCGGATTAATAATTAAAGTAAGCGGTGTTCTGAACTCATGAGAGATATTGGTGAAGAAAGAAATTTTCTTTTCATTGATCTCTCTTTCTTTTTCATTCAGGATCCTTTCTTTTTCATGTTCTGCCTCGGCTTTTTCTCTTTCGGCCCTCTCCTTTTCCAGTTCTGCTTTCTCTACCGCCAGTTCTGCAAGACTTTTTTCTTTTGCTGAACGTTCGTTTTCTTCATTAAGCTTTGCAATCTTTACTTCGTATTGAAGCCTGGTTTGTCTTGCACGGTATTGAAAATAAAAATAAATCGCTGCGCCAATCATCATGGCATAAATCAAATATGCCCACCAGCTTCTGTACCATGGCGGGAGCACAATAATTTTAATTTGCACCTCCTCTTTACTCCATTGTCCTTCGGCATTTGTGTTTTTCACTCTGAAGGTATAAGTGCCTTCTGAAAGACGGCTATAAATTACTTTCCTTGTATTACCGGAATAGTTCCAATCTCTATCCCAACCCTGCAGGTAATATGCATATTGAATTTTATCAGGTGCGGAATATTCTAACGCTGCAAACCCAAATGAAAGAACGGCTTTGTTGTAAGGGATTTTGATGAGTTCAATATGATTGGAGTTGGTTTTTATTTCAAGCGAAGAATCTTCTTCAAGAGCAGTATTGGCAACGTTTACTTCTGTTAAAAAAATTTTCGGATTGCTGTTGGCTGCGATGATGTTTTCGGGGCGGAACAAAGTAAAGCCCTTAATACCACCAAAAGCAAATTCGCCGGATCGTAATTTTAATGCAGCATGATAATTAAACTGGTTGCTTTGCAATCCATCGCCTTGATAATAGTTCTTGAATGTTTTGTTCTTAGGATTGAATTTGGCAATGCCATTAAAAGTGCTCATCCACAGATTACCTTCTGAATCTTCCAAAATGGTCAATACCGAATTGCTGCAAAGACCTTCATCGGTAGTATAACGGGCAATAATCTTTCCTTGCTTTCTGTCAAACAGAATCAATCCCCCTCCTTCCGTACCAACCCAAAAATTACCTGAGCGGTCTTCCATTAAAACACTAACCGGTTTACCGATGAAATAAGAAACATGTTTTTTGCCGGCTTTATCAATTTGAACCAGATGATTGATGCCACCTCCCCAAAAAACATTGTTTCTGTCTTCCCTCAATACATACAAATCCTTAAGCCTGTCATCAACCAATTCAAAAACCTTTTTCTGCCTGTTCAATTTGAACAGGCCGTATTGCTGGGTGCTTAGCCAGAAATTTTTTTCAGCATCTACAAGAAGAGTCGGGCCTATGGGATATAAAGTGAGCCTAGTGTTATTAGGGTCAACACAGTTATAGTGTTCAAACTTCCCGTTGTTAAACCGATTTACTCCTCCACGATAAGTGGTAATCCAGATGTTGTTTTGAAAATCGGATTGGATGTCGGTAACAAAATTGTCGCTTAATGAATATGGGTCACCACTGTCGTGGCGATAATTGGTAAACGAGTTCAGTCTTCTGTTCCAAATGCTCAAGCCGCCACCATCGGTGCCAATCCATAAATCATTGTTGGGTGCTTCGTAAAACGATAAAATATAATTGCTGATAAGAGTGTTAGTTGTGGCAGGATTGGAAACAATATTTTGAAACCGCTCTTTATTGGGATCAATAACATTGATGCCGCCTCTTAAAGTACCAATCCATTTTCTTGATTGCTTGTCAATCCAAACAGAATAGACAGCATTGCTTGATAAAGAATTAGACTCTTTTGTATTCGATAAAAATTGTGCTTCATCAGTGTGTGTATTTAAGATAACAACACCACCACCATTTGTTGCAATCCATAATTCATTGTTTTTACTTGCAGTGATTCCTGCAACAGTATTGTAGTTTAATTTCTTATTTGCTTTATTATAAACTTTGTCGAAGGAATTGGAAGCGATGTTGTAGCGGAACAATCCATCATTCGTTCCTATCCATAAATAACCATTTCCCGCTTCAATACAATTGGCTGATTTGATGGCTGCATTCACAAGCCTGGCTTTTTTGGTTTTATACTCATAGATATACAAGCCTTTATTAGAAACAAAGAACCAAATATTTTTGTCATTACCCGCTTTAACTGATTTAACATCATAAGGAGAATCAGTATCGTTCTCCAATGGTATTTTATTAGCAATGCTTTCACCTTTTGAAAAAAAGAGTAATCCCTCACCTGCCGCACCAACAAACATATTGCCTTGCCCATCTGCTTCAATATCGTTGATGACTGAATTAAGTTGCTCCTTTTTTTTAGCCGAAGTATAGAAATAAAGTGGAGAAAAACTATTGGACAAGCTTTGGTAAACACAGGCTCCCTGCCTTGTGCCTATCCACAAATTTCCTTTTGCATCTTCACTAACAGCATTGATCCAGTTGTTAATGAGTGATCGATTGTTTTTAAAATTATTTCTGAAGATTTTGAATTCATATCCGTCGTAGCGGTTTAGTCCATCATAAGTGCCAAACCACATAAAACCATTTTTGTCCTGGTAGATACATCTTACAAAATTATTCGATAAGCCCTGCTCAATCCCGAGATAAGCACTCACCGGATAGTCTGATGCAAGTGATGTGTACCAGGTAAATAAGTGAAAGAGTACTACAAAGCAGATATGTTTTTTAACGGACAATTTCATATGACATGGTAATTACAAGCGAGTCCTGCAATTTACCTCCCTTTTGTCTAACAAAACAATTGACATGGTTTCAGGAGCTTTGTAATATCATATTTAAATTCATAAAATTCCGCTGCTTTTTTGTGGATATTTCTCACAGCTCCGTAATGAATCATGTAGAGATTCGGAATCATACTTTTATAATGACATTGCAGTCAGGAAGAATAAAGTAGAATAAGGTTAGGTTCGACTCGCTCTTTAGATAGAATAACAGATCGAATATAAATGAAGAACCCCACTACCAGAGCGGGTTTCAACGAAATGTGAGCGGACCGGACGGGATAAATCCCGAGCCCATACCCTCTTAATTTACAGCAACTTATTTTTTTGGTCGATTTTTTAGTCGATGAAAAGAACTCACTTCGCTTTATCCTTCCCTAAATTTATTCAGGCTAACGATAACAATGTAAAGGTACACTCAATTTTACACTTCTTTTCTTCATTGGCAATACAATTCATTTTCAACATGAGAACCGTTGAAAATTTTTCGCTCAGCGACGTGGTTTTATATTTAACGATAGTAGATTTTTGGAATATTCCTTTCTGAACTAGTTTTTCAAAATCCATAACCCGTGATCTGAATAGGCCGAGCAATGTCCTTTTATTCCGGTTCTGGCCATACCATTTTTCTCTGAGAGAGTTAACTGTAAATTCTCTGTTTTCTTTATAAAGCTGATCTCTATAATCATAGACCTTTTTTTTGATCATATCCAACGCCATATTTGTGTCTATGGCGCTATCGGATTTGCCTTTTACACGACCTGCAGAAGGTGACCACAAACCTGGTTCAACGTGACGATGAGTTGACGCTTCAAAGCGTTTCTTATCGATAGTGACCCGTAAATAAATGGGAATTTGTTTATGCCTGGTTGTCCTTGATCTTTTTCCTATGAAAAGTACTGCGATTTTAGTTTCCATATTTTGCCTCCTTTAGTGCATTAAAAATTGTTGTGTTGGAGGGGTATTCAGGACATCAAATTCTATCCAAACTCAATGCCATAAGGAGTTTCAAAACCTTGAGGATACCAAAATAAAAATGATTTTATAGCTCCTCAAATGCACCCTTTGCACCTTAAATTATATGCTTAAAAGCAAAAGAGGAACTAATTGATTTACTGTGTATTACTGGAGCAAGGTATGATAGTCAGGTATCAATAACGGACCCTTAATATGAACCTAAAATGATGAAACCCGCTACCAGAGCGGGTTTCAACGAAATCTAAGCGGACCGGACGGGACTCGAACCCGCGACCTCCGCCGTGACAGGGCGGCATTCTAACCAACTGAACTACCGATCCAACTACCCTCTATGCATGAATGCCTGATCAAGAATCAATTATCATTCATTTTTCGGGACGGCAAAGATAGGGGTTTTGAATATTTCGTGAAAAAAGTTTTTCATCTTTTTTCAGGAAAAGAACAATACTGGTTACCCCATACCAACCATAGTTTATATTTGCCTCCACTTA
>JAKFCI010000472.1:0-9857 GCA_036676725.1 Chitinophagaceae bacterium | reverse complement strand
CATTCCATACTTACTCATGGTGTAAGCCAGGTGTGGCGCAAACCATTTTGAATTTAGATCAAGGTGCGGAGATAAATTTAAAATATGTGGATTGTTTGCTTTTTTTAAATGGGGAATGCATGCCTTGCTCATGAAAAAAGTTCCCCTTACATTTATATCATGCATCAGGTCGAACCGTTTGGGTTCTGTGCTTTCGGTTGATGTTAAGCCAATGGCGCTTGCATTATTTATCAATATATCGATGCCACCAAATTTTTCAATTGTTTGTTTAACCGCGTTCTCTATTTGTTCTTCAAACCTTATATCTAACTGTAAGGCCAATACGCTTACACCCAAAGCCTCAATTTCTTTTGCGGCGGTAAAAATGGTGCCTTCTAATTTCGGATTGGGTTCTGCCGTTTTTGCGCCTATTACAATATTGGCGCCTTCTTTCGCCAGGCGCATTGCAATTGCTTTACCTATACCACGGCTGCCACCGGTTATAAAAACAGTCTTGTTTTTTAATTGCATGTTATGAAGTTATTAAACGTGTTGCATGTGAAGCTATTAAAGTTCGAAGCCTAAAGCCTTAAGAATAAATAATTATGATATGTTCCTATTAATGCCTGGCAGGTATTAATATTCCGCCAGCTTAGGTTTTGTTTGCATAATATCTTCAATTCTTTGCATAACATCGGGCGTCAATAGCGGCAGTACCTCAAGTGATTTTAAATTTTCAAGCAACTGCTCTTTTTTGGTTGCACCTAAAATGGCGGTGGTAACATTTGGGTTTTTAATCGTCCAGGCGATGGATAAATTTGAAACGGGCACGCCCAATTCTAAAGCGTATTCTGTTAAACGGCGCACCTTGTTCAATTTATCCTCAACTACCCAACGGTCTTTTAACCAGTCAAACCCTTCCAATGCAAAACGACTACTATCAGGAACACCATCATTGTATTTGCCGGTTAATAAACCAGCGGCAAGCGGGCTCCAAATGGTGGTGCCTAATCCCACATTTTTATAAACCTCCATGTAATCATTCTCTACTTTTTCGCGTTCAAATAAATTGTATTGTGGTTGTTCTACAACAGGTCCAATTAGTTTGTATTCCTGTGCTACGCGATGGGCCTCCATGATTTCAACACCACTCCATTCCGATGTACCCCAGTACAAAATTTTACCCTGTTGCATCAACAGGTTCATGGTCCAAACCACTTCTTGTATCGGTGTGTTTTTATCGGGGCGGTGGCAAAAGAAAAGATCCAAATAATCAACTTGTAATCTTTGCATGGCTTCATGGCAGGCTTCTACCAAATGCTTACGGCTCAACCCTGTTTGGTTGGGTTTATTTTGTTTCCCGCGCCAGCCAAAAAAAGCCTTGCTGCTAACGGTATAGCTTGTACGATCCCAGTTTTTCTTCTTTAAAATGCGGCCCATCATTTTTTCGCTTTCACCCGCAGCATATACTTCAGCGTTATCAAAAAAGTTCACACCGTTTTCGTATGCAATGCTGATTAATTCATCGGCAATTGAATCATCTATCTGCTTATGAAAAGTTACCCAGCTACCAAATGACAGCAAACTTAATTGCAAGCCGGTTTTTCCCATTCTTCTATATTCCATGCTAATAATTTTAAAAGTAATTTTTCAACTTTGAAGGTATGAATTAGAACAGGATGATGAATTTTAAACGAAAGATTGTTGCTGCTAATTTATTCTTGTTAAATAGGAAAGCGTTGCAAGAAAGAAGAATGAAGCCCGGAGAATAAATTACTGTGGCAAAACATCACTGCCCATTAAAACAGTGCCGGTTGGTTTTTTAATGAGGGTATAATTAAGATCCTGGCTGGCTTCAAGACCTTGTCCACCGCGGATTTGCTTATCTTTTGTGGTAATGCGTACAACAGAATCGGTAAAAAATTTCTTCAGGTTTTGGTCCCACCATAATTCCGCAGTTGCCAATGTATCGCCTTTAATGTTGATCACTTTTACGCTGTCTCTAAGCAATACCTTGTTCAGCGACTCAAAATGTTTTCCGTAACGGGCATCAAGCCAACTTTCTCTTTTGCCGGAAGAATCGAAAAAATCGACATGCAGGCTTTTTGGAAATTCAACATAAACAGTATCACCCTGGTAACGCAACATCAGTGGCGCTTTTAAGTTTGCTTTTAAATTCCCGGTTTGGCTGAAAAGCGCATTCACATTTACCGCTTCTTCTACCATTACTTTTTTTTCTGTCCAGGCATTGATTGTTCGTTCGTCGTTTTCGCAACCTAAAAACAACAAGCAGCCACACAAAGTAGCTGCTTGCATAAAAAATCTTTTATTAAAAAGCTTAATCATACTTGCGTTTGGTAAACCAAAGGTCGCTGAAGTTTAATCCTACTGAAAGACGGAAAAGATTTTCTTTTAACGGATTTTCATCGTTGCCACGCTTGTTGTATTCTAACGCCAAATTAACGATTGTATATTGATTGGGACTGATACGATTATAGTTTGCAACAGGTACACCGAAGCCTAAAGTTGCGCTCCATGCTGGAAGATCGCCGCCAGCGGTTACATAGTCAGGACCAAAAGAAAGACCGGCACGGTAAGCGATCCTGTTTAAAAAGTTGGTGTTGAATTTTGGACGAAACTGCCCACCTGCACGAACTTGCCAGTTATTTTTAACCGCATCTTGTGCGCCAAAAAAACGGTAATCATCCCATTGGTTTAAAACGAAATCTGCACCCAATGCCCAACTTTTTTGGGTTGGATCTGTTCCATTTTCAATCATAAAACCAAAAGTTGTAGAACCCGGATAGATCACTTCTCCCTTTACACCATTATTCTCGTAAACACTGTCTAACTGTACATCGGACCCATCAGAACTGCGTACGAAAGTTTGAGCCTTGTAATCCTGGGTGGCATTTAAACTCTGTTTTAAGTTACCGGTAACGCCTAAACGAAGATTGGTTTTATTTGTAACCTTGATATTATATTGAAGTCCGGCATAAAAAAACAGGTCGCCAAAGCTTGTGTTTGTTGTAAAATCTCCATTCTTAAAATCTACGCTGTCGTTTGCAAAACCAATTTTTCTTGTCGTTTCGCGTTTGCCAAAAAGGTAACCAACATTTACGCCTACACTAAAATTTTTAATGCGTACACCGGTTCCAATGCTCGGTAAATATGCCCCTCCATCTCCTGTATTTTGAGTCAGAATGCTATCGATTGATGTTTTTTCGCCTTGCTGAATTTTATAACTGATGCGGGTTACCGGTTTAATGCCAAAGCTTAAACCCCAGTTTTTGCGTAATGGAACACCCACTTGTAGATATGAAAACAATGCATTAGATGCAGTAAATTTTTCTACCTGGTTTGGGCTCCGCAAAGTCCTGTTTTCTATGTTTACGCCAACATCAAATAGTACGCGACCGGAACCGATCTTACTTGTGTTTGCCTGCGATTGAACCACAAAACCTGAATAGGAAGCCGGGTTATTAAAGTTGATGGATAGAAAATCAGCATATGCTGCACTAATGCCACCCATACCACGATTTACAATATTGGTATTTGGTACTACGTCGCCTAAACCATAACGTGAGTAAGGCGAATTATCCTGTGCAAAAACAAAGCTTGCACTAAATAATGAAACTAAAGCAGTTAATGTTTTTAGGGAAACAGTTATTTTTCTTTTAAGCATGATTGACTTTGCTGATCGCATACAGACCTTTAAAAATTAAATCGGGGTCTGCAAATATCTTGTTTTTTAAATGAGGGGCAAGAAAGGGTATATCACCCCCGGTTAAAACGGCGTTAAAGTTCCCAAAGCGTTTTTTATATGCATCAATGATTCCATCAATTTCTTTTGTCATACCAAATACAACGCCCGATTGAATATTGGAAACCGTATCGTATCCAATTAATGGAACATTCCAATCTGCTTTTACGATAGGAAGTTTTGCAGTATAATAATTAAGTGCTTTAAATCGCATCTCCATTCCCGGTGATATGGACCCACCAATTAATTGGTGTGATGAATTAATAAAATTAAATGTAATGCAAGTGCCCAAAGCAATAACCAGGTTATTGTGATGCGGGAAAAGATCAACGGCGGCAGCAGCAATTGCTAAGCGGTCAGCACCAACAGTTTCCGGCTTCCCGACAGGTATAGTAAATGGAAGTTGTGATTTATTTGATAGTTTATGAAAACTGGTTTTGGCGTTAAGCAAAATTTCTAAATCCTCGGTATGTTCTATTACAGATGAAAGAATAGAGTTATACGGTTGATATTGCTCAAGAATTTTTTGTAAATGACCGGTAACGTTATTTTCTAATACAATGATCTCACTTAAAACACCATCAAAAAAAAGGGCTGCTTTTAAGCGGGTGTTACCAAAGTCGAGACAAAGAGTTGTAGGCATGTAAGCAGTTATAGGTCGAAATTAAAGCTTGCAAGGTTTTTAAAGTGCCCATTCATTTTTATTTTTTCTTTTAAGCTTTCCATTTGCGTTAATAACGGAATTACTTTGGTGAGATGGCGCTTTACGTATTCTTGTCTTTGGCGTTCGTTCATCAGGTTCAATAATTCATATTCTTCCTGCAAGGATAAACCAATATGATGTGCCACATCATATGATTTAATTTCGTGATCGCTTTTTTTAAAATCCTTTGTCACTTTTAGTAACAAATGCAATTGCCGGATGCTATTTAATAATATGCGCATAATTTCAGGGCTGCCTGTTTCATGATTTGTAGGATAATTTACAATGGCACCGCTGTATAATTTTTCTGGTACTTCTTTGATGATTTCTAAAATGCGAAAAACTTTTTTTCCTTTTGTTTTAATGTCCATTTCGCCATTTGCATGAATGGTCGTCACCTCGGTTATCTGCATCAGCGTTCCATAATCCTGTAATCTTTCATCTATAATTGCCGGAATGCCAAATGGTTTTTTTTGCACGTGACATTCATTGATTAGTTGTTTGTATCGCGGTTCAAAAATGTGCAGGTTCAATTCCTCGCCCGGGTAAACCACAAGGCCTAATGGAAATATGGGAATGAAATTAGTCATGACTCAGGTACAACAAATATGATGCACAAGGGTTCTTTTCAATTTTCGAAGTTAGTGATTGTTCTATTTTTTAAGAATGGATTAAGGATTAGGATTTCTTAGCGAAATCACTTACTTTCTTTTACCAGTGAAGGGGTATTTATTTTCTTTTGTGTAAGCCTTCTTAAGTGCGCATATTTTTTAAAAGTGTACTGCGCATGAGCGATGGCTATTTTCAAACCATTTTTTTTATCCAGCCAACCCATCCTTACAAAATAATTTTTAGCAAAATTAAAAGCAGCAGCTAAGTACATGGTTGGCAAATTGGCAATTTTACCTTCGGAACTATATTTTTCCGCCATTAAAATGGCATATGCATCTAATTTTTGATTGTAAGCTTCAATATTACTAACTGTATAATGGTGCAGGCGTCCATTTATTTTTTGTACGATCGCGGTTGGAGGCAACAAAAGTTTTTCGTGTACCAATGCATCATTCCAGCTAACAAAATTTTTATTAAATAACCTTAACACCCAATCATTTTTCCAGGCTCCATGATGTACCAGTTTGTCGCCGAAATAGTTAAGACGTTTTATTGCAAAAACCTTTTTTTCATTGGCTAAATCAAGGTTTTGTATGGTCTGTACAGAAACTTCATCTAGTTCTTCGTCTGCATCCAAACTTAATATCCAGTTATGCCTGGCTTGTTGATTGCCAAAATTTTTTGTTGCACCAAATCCTAACCAGTGCGTTTCAATAACCCTTGCCCGCAAATTATTTCCAGTGTATGCGCTTTGGTTATTGCCATTCAACATCACGATAATATCATCGCTGATTTTTTCGGCAGAAGCAATTGTTTTTTCAATGTTGCCCGTCGTATGATTTGAAATGATTACAACTGAAACAGGGTGAAACATGGGCCTAAAAATATGTATAACATCTGTCACATCTACTTTTTAAGCGTTAATTCTGTTATGTTTGTACGTATGGTTAGCAACCTGAAGACTTTGTTGGCTAAAGGAGATTTTAAGGCGTTAGCAAGAGCCATTTCATACATCGAAAACGAAGTGGAAGGGTACGCTGAATTGTTGACCGACATCAACTCTGCTGCTACACCTGTAATAGGTATTACCGGCCCGCCGGGTGCAGGAAAAAGTACTTTGGTTGATGGGTTGATAAATGCAATGGTTGAAGAAAAGTTGAAAGTTGCTGTGCTCTGTGTAGATCCATCATCACCTTTTAATATGGGTGCTTTATTAGGCGACCGCATACGCATGAGCAATTGGTATTTGCATCCTAATGTATTTATCAGGTCGCTTGCTTCTCGTGGATCGATGGGTGGCCTGCATCCAAAAATTATAGAGATTACCGAATTATTAAAAGCAGCGCCATTTGATTTTATTATTGTTGAAACGGTCGGCGTAGGGCAAAGCGAAATTGAAATTACCGGACTAGCGGATACAACTGTTGTTGTAATGGTCCCGGAAGGTGGCGATGAAATCCAAACAATGAAGGCGGGACTAATGGAAATTGCAGATATTTTCGTGGTGAATAAAGGCGACCGGCCAGGTGCAGATGTATTTGTAAAAAATTTGAGGATGATGCTTGCCCCGGCATTTACAACGCATGTAGACGATGTGCCCATTATTAAAACGGTTGCTTCGGAAGGAGCAGGAATTAAAGAACTATTTGATGCAGTGAAAAATCACCATCATCAAATTAACGTAAACGAAAAAAAATATTGGTTGCTTGCAGAACGGGCCTATTATTTAATTCAACAAAAAAGAATGCGTGATATTGATAAGATTGAATTAAAAGAAAAAATAAAACAGCAGGCAGCTTTACATAAGTTTAATTTATATGCATTCGTGCAATCAATAAATTAAAAAATAGGTCTTTATTAGTTTGTACATTGTCTTATAAAAAACCACAACCAAGTTCATGGCTGTAAAAGGATTTGCCAGGTATCAAAATCTTATTAAAAATATAAGCAACTGGCAAGAATACATATTTAATAAAAGCGAAAGAAAAAGCCGGCCGCTTAAATTTATTACCCGGCCACATCCCATTTCCTTTAAAGTGCCCGATGCATTGTACCAGGTGTTTAAAGAGATCTTCATGGAAGATTTTTATGTGATCGATCAATTGGTAAAAAAATTACCAGCAAACCCGGTGATCATCGATATAGGAGCCAATGCAGGCTTTTTTAATATTCTTCTTTTTTCCAAAATTAAAAATGCAAAAGTGTTTGCCTTTGAGCCCATGCCCTCGAACATTTTTCTTTTTGAAGAAACGATCAGGACAAACCCGGTTATGCAAAGCATACACCTTACGCAAATGGCAGTAACAGGTTTGCCCAAAGATCATATTGACCTTTTCACCGTGGATACAGAAGACAATACGGTGGTCTCTTCCATTTTTTCAGATTTTAGCGGGCTAAATACAAAAAAAATTTCGGTACCTGCAAAATCATTAGGTGTTATTATAGAGGAAAATAAACTGGAGCAAATAGACCTGTTGAAATTGGATTGTGAAGGCAGCGAATATGACATCATTTATAATACGGATCGTGCTGTATTTTTAAAAATTGGAATGATGGTGATTGAAGTGCACCAAATTGATGGGGAACAAAATAACCTGGCATCGCTCGATAAATACCTGGAGTCATTAGGTTATGAAACACGTACTTTGCCCGTTCAGGAAGGCAGTTTTTACCTGGAAGCAATTAGAAAATAAATGCCCGTTAGCCAGCAAAAAAATAGCGTTCTTATTGATTGTGAAAGAATGAAATATCCTTTCACGGGTTTATATTATTATTGCCTTCACCTGGCAAAAAGCCTTGAGCAAACAAATCCCATTGACCGTAAGCTTTGTTTTTATATCCGCCCTTCAACCAAAGACCTATTTAATGGTTCTTGTACAATTGACCAGCACTCACTTCATAAATTTTTACTCCCTTCTTTAAATACTTTTTCCATTTGGCACAGCACCTTCCAGGGTACGATGTATTACCCCTGGCGCAGAAATGTAAAAGTGGTATTAACCGTGCACGACCTTAATTTTTTATACGACGACAGCAAAACACCTGAAAAGAAAACAAAGTATATAAAGCAGCTTGCTTCAAAAATAGAAAGGGCTGATCATGTGGTAGCCATTTCAAATTATGTATTGGAAGATATAAAAAAGCACATTTCCATAGAAAATAAAACCTGCAGTGTAATTTATAATGGATGTAACATTAATGAAATTGAAAACCTTGTTCCGCCAGTTATAACACCACCTGCTCCTTTTTTATTTACCATCGGAACCATCATCGATAAAAAAAACTTTCATGTTTTGCCTGCGTTGCTACAGGGAAATAATTACCAATTGATCATTGCAGGTGTAACAAACAGCGAAGAATATAAAAATAAAATTATAGAGATTGCCCGTTCATTAGGTGTAGCTGACCGTGTAATTTTTACAGGTTCTGTTTCAGAAAATGACAAGCAATGGTATTTAAAAAATTGCCTGGCTTTTGTTTTCCCTTCCATTTCAGAGGGTTTTGGACTCCCTGTTATTGAAGCCATGTATTTTGAAAGGCCGGTTCTACTTTCCACCCATACTTCTCTACCGGAAATTGGTGGCGATGCAGCTTATTATTTTCAAAACTTCGAAGCATCTCATATGCAGCAAGTGTTAACCGATTCGCTTCACGACTTTCAATTAAAAGACAGGGGAAAGGAAATGAAGGAAAGAGCCTTTTTATTTAATTGGAAACATAGCGCAGAACAATACCACGCTGTTTATGATTCTTTACTTTAAAAGAAACTCTTTCTTAATTTAAGCTTTCATCAAAACAACCAATAGGAGCGCCAGGTGGCATTGCTTTATGTATGGTTGGTTTTGCCTTTTCCGGTGCTTTCAACCTGTCTAATGCCAGCAATAAATGTCCTGCATACATTTCATTGCTTGTTCCTTTTTGTGTTTTCTCTATTAAAGTTTTTAAGTCTGCCAGGTTTTTTTGAAGTACCGCTTTCGCTGCATAAGAAGTATTGTCATTAATACTTGCAGAAAGTAAATAGGTCAATAAAATTTGTTCATTCTGCATTTGCAAAAGTCCTTGCATGCCCGCCTGTCGTGGCGCTTTCCAGGTTTTATTGATTATAGAAGCAACCATTTCATTTAAACCTAAATTATTGTTTGTTTGTCCGTGTTGCGCAATACGGTTCAAACGGTCCGTTTGAAATAAGAAAGAAAAAATAAAATCTGTCAATGTTTCTGCAGGCGACAATGCATCAAAAGAAAGCCCGGTACGTTTTGTAAATAATTCGCGGTTAAAACCATAACCTGCGGGCCTAGGAGGAATTTGGTCAATTATTCTTTGCGGAAGCATTAACTTTTCCGGATCAATTGCATTCAATATTGCATTCAGTGCTTTAAGTTCTTCAGGTTTTGCAACTGGTTTTGTTACAACTTGTCCATCGCCTTTCAGTGCATAATTATAATGCATGCCACCAATTATTTTTGTGGCTGCTTCTAACTGGTACCTATGGAATAAATAAATGGGTACAAGTACATCTTCTAAAAAAGACATCGGTGTGCCTGTCCGAATATTAGCTGCTCCAAAATTTTGCAACGCCTTTTCTCTAATGTTCATTACCCTGTTTAATTCATCCACTGCGTTTTTGCCGTTATCCCATAAATGGGCCTGCGGATGTAATCCACCAGGGGCCCGTGCATCCACATCAGAAATAAATTGATAGCCCTTACTGCCTGCAGTTTTTAAATGTGCATTCAGTGCTTCTGTTTCATTTATATTTTTAGGGAAATCCTGGTATCCCCACGTTATAGAAATCTTATC
>JAKFCI010000471.1:0-1829 GCA_036676725.1 Chitinophagaceae bacterium | reverse complement strand
CGGTATACACACCGGTGCAGCTGATTATATTTCGCACAAAGGCGATGGAGGAAAAAATGATCTATACGAGAACCGGACTCCTGTTTATACAAAAGGATATACAACTGAATTGCTTGGCGCAAAAACAATTTCATTCTTAAAACAATCGCATAATAAACCATTCTTTTTAAGCCTGCAGTTTACGGCACCACATTGGCCCTGGCAGGGACCAAACGACCCTGCGTTACCTGATACTGTTCCAATGAATGCAAAACTCATGCAATCAATGGGAACAGCAGAAGCATTTAAAGCGATGATGAAAAGTTTAGATGAGCAGGTTGGTCTTATTCTAAAAACATTGGAGGAAACCGGATTAGCTGCAAACACGATCGTGATCTTTACCAGCGATAATGGCGGCGAAAAATTTTCTGACATGGGACCATATGCAAAAATGAAAATGACCGTGTGGGAAGGTGGTGTGCGGGTTCCTGCATTTGTACGATGGCCCGGAAAAATAAAAGCAAATACTGTATCGAATCAACAGGTGATCACCATGGATTGGACAGCAACTATCCTTGCAGCAGCCGGTGCGAAAGCAAATGAAAAATATACACTTGATGGCATTGATTTACTTCCGGTTCTTACAGGTAATCAACAAATTTTACCAAGAACATTTTATTGGCGCATTTTTCAACGCCGCAATCAACACGCCATACTTGATCATAACTGGAAATACATTGCTGATGAAACCGGTAAATACTTATTTGATTTATCGGTTGACGAAGGCGAACGCAACAATCTTATTACCACCAAACCGGCAAAAGCAGAAGAGCTAAAGAAGAAATATAAAGACTGGGAGCGGTCGATATTAACGCCTTTGCCATTGCAATGATTTTTTGATCGGTTGGTGAAGACACACAACCGAGGCGTGCTTTTTTCATTTACATACCAACAACGGCAAGAGTAATGCTACCGATCATTTCTCGGAAAGGATAACATTGTCTATTAAATAATATGCTCCGTATTGCAAAGTTTTATCACACCCTTTTCTTGATTTGCTTGCACTATTTTTTAGCGAAATATACTTGTCAGACTTAAAATTGCCAATTATGAAATTTGTTTCTGTACCGTTAGCTCTAAAATTAATTTCAAATTTTACCCAATTTGCAGTATCAGTTACATATTCATTAAATTCCATTGTTGGAGTAATCGTTTGCAGGCTTTTATACTTTCCTTTAGCTAATTTTTTTAATTCTGAGTATTCAGTAAAATATACTCCAAAAGAGTTGATGTAAAAGCCACTACAGTCGGATGCATTCAAATAAAAGATAAATTTATAGTCCTTTTCATTAATTAATTTCTTTTTTAGACTGCCTACTAAATATTGTCTAAATTCAAACCTTTTATCAAAAACACTAAACCCTGCATAGCTACTCCCATTTTGTGGATTCTGGTAACCAGCGTCATTTAAGGGAACTGACGAACAATTAATGGTGGTATTACATTTTTCTGAAAAACGGTTATACCAGATTAAATCCTCAAAATCCTCTAAATAACACCAATCAAATCTCATAGAGTCATTTGCATAAGTATTTTCAAAACTACCATTGACAACTTGGTTCTCAAGTTCGGGTAAGTTTTTTACAGAGTTAAACTGCAACAGAAATAAAGCCAATATTATTATTTTATTCATGTTTCTTTATCATTCTGTGGTCAGCCTGTAATACAAAAAAGCGGCCTTTCTCAAAGCCGCTCTACTGTTTTCATTGCAGGTTTATATTTTGAATAACCATTCGTGTATATCTGCTGCTTTCCCTTCACGGATATCAGTTAAACGACGTTTTATTTCA
>JAKFCI010000470.1:0-4006 GCA_036676725.1 Chitinophagaceae bacterium | reverse complement strand
GGGGATTTGATTACTAATAACCTTGCGGAAATAAAATTGACTTCATCCTGACTACTAAAAAAAATAAAAAGTGATTGCAGTTTATAATTTTTTCAACGCAGCGATCATTGATGTTGGATTGGATGCTTTAAATACTGTATTGCCTGCAACCAGCACATGCGCACCGGCCGCAATAATTTCGGGTGCATTCTCCAGGGTTACACCGCCATCAATTTCAATTTTTACATTCAACCCTTTGTCATCGATCATCTTCCGCAATTCTTTTATTTTATTAATGGTTTGCGGAATAAATTTTTGACCTCCAAAGCCAGGGTTTACGCTCATTAAACAAACAAGGTCAATATCGGCAAGTACATCCTGCAAAAGAGATACTGGTGTATGCGGATTAACTGCAACCCCAGCCTGCATGCCTAAAGATTTTATTTGTTGTATGTTTCGATGCAAATGAACACATGCTTCTATATGAACCGTTAGAATATCCGCTCCTGCAGCTTTAAATGTTTCCGCATATCTCTCAGGTTCCAATATCATCAAATGTACATCGCAAACCTTTTTGGTGGCTTTACGAATGTGTTCAATAATGGGGAAACCGAATGAAATATTTGGTACAAAACGCCCATCCATTACATCGAGGTGAAACCAGTCAGCTTCACTGTCATTAAGCATTTGGCAGTCTTGTTCTAATCGCAAAAAATTTGAAGAAAGCAGGGAAGGAGCAATAAGTGCCATTGAATAAAATTAAAAGGGCAAGATAAGGAAATGCTTAGTTTAAAAATTGTAATTACAACCTTGCGGCCGCTTCTTTTGCATCTATTAATTCTTTATCTAATTGGTAAGCCCGCTCGTAATTTAGTTTTGCATCGTCCATTTTGCCTGTTTCTTCAAGTGTTTTACCGATCCAGTAATACGCATCCGCATAGGTGGGTGTAATGGTTGTAACCAATGAAAAAGTTTTTAATGCTTCGTCGAAATTTTCCTGGTCAAACATGGCTTTTCCTTTATACATATGCGCATCCAGGTAATTGTAATCTTTTATAATGGCCTGGTTAAAAGCTTTTATCGCAGCAGAATAGTTTTTTAAATTGTAATAATAAATGCCTTTAAAAAGATAAGGCTCAGGATGTGTGCCCCTGACATCTGCGCTAATCAACGAATCGGATAGTGAAAGCACCTTTTTATTTTTTGATTCAGCATATTGGTAAGCAAGATGGTGCACCAGTTCAACATCGAAAGGTGCGTAATTATAAGCTTGTTCTAAAATGGCAATTGCTTCTTTTGGTTTATCCTCTGCCTGTAAAATTTCTGCTTTCAATAGTAATGCGTCTAATTGCCCCGGGTATTTATTGATTATACGATTGCAAATGTCAAGTGCTTTGTCAGGTTCATTTTTTGACTGGTAACCACGTGCCAGACTTACTTGTAACGATATACTGTTAGGGATTTTTTGTATTGCGGATTGCAAGAATGAAATGGCAGAATCACTGTTTTTTTCTTTGATCAGCCGGGCTAAACTTAATGCGTATTCTTCTTTGGCGGAGATGTTCCAGGCTTTTTCAATATCCTTTCTTGCGTATTCTGGCTGGTTGTTTTCAAATAACAGAACACCTCGTTTATAATATAGCTCGCTGTTGGCCGGCATTTGCTTAATGCTGTCCGTTAATTGAGAGTAAGGTTTTTGTTCAAAAATGGCATCATCATTATTTTTATCATTGCAACCTGCAAGAAAAT
This sequence comes from Chitinophagaceae bacterium, assembly GCA_036676725.1. Taxonomy (GTDB): domain Bacteria; phylum Bacteroidota; class Bacteroidia; order Chitinophagales; family Chitinophagaceae; genus Flavisolibacter. Next base: position 2,278 of record JAKFCI010000470.1, on the reverse strand, counting down.
TAAGAACACATAGAATCAGCAAAAAGGTAAACCGCATCACCAAAGCTAAAAAAATACAATAGGTCTGAAAGCAATTTCTACATTTGTTCTACAAACATTAATTTTTCTTTAATGAAACCATTTTCTTTTTACACTTTGTTTCTAACTATATGTTGTTTTTTAATTATTCTGCATCCAATCAATGCACAAAAAAATTCTGATTCTTTGTTATATCCAGAGGAAACTCATTTTAAAAACATACAACAACTAACTTTTGGTGGCGATAATGCGGAGGCTTATTGGAGTTATGATGGGAAATACCTGGTTTTTCAAAGGGCTTCTGTAAAAGATGGCATTCCCTGCGACCAGATATTTATGGGGAAGGTGCCAACAAAAGGCGAAGCTTTTAAATACAAAATGGTTTCTTCTGGTAAAGGAAGAACAACTTGCGCTTTTTTTACGCATGATAATAAACACATAGTGTATGCCTCAACGCATAAGAGTGGTAACGAATGTCCACCTGTTCCCGATCGGGCAAAATATGGCAACAAGTACATCTGGCCTGTGTATGACAGCTACGACATTTTTATTACAGACACGGCAGGTAAAAAGATGAAGCAGTTAACAAATCACCCGGGATATGATGCGGAAGCTACAATTTCTGCAGATGGTGAAAAGATGATTTTTACGTCTACCCGTAATGGTGACCTTGACCTTTATGTAATGAATTTGAAAAACGGGAAAGTAAAACAGGTTACAGACCTTTTAGGTTATGATGGCGGTGCCTGGTTTAGCAGAAATGGTAAACAAATTATATGGCGTGCAAGCCGTCCACAAACGGAAGCAGAAATAAAAGAATATAAAAAGCTTTTAAAAGAAGGATTAGTTGCTCCTACTAAAATGGAAGTATGGATTGCAAATGCAGATGGAACAAATGCAAAACAAATAACATCTTTAGGACAAGCTAATTGGGCGCCGAATTTTATGCCTGATGGCCGTGTTATTTTTTGCAGCAATCATGAATATCAAAGAGGATTCCCTTTTAATATGTATACCATGAATGCAGATGGCTCTAACCTTGAAAAAGTAAGCAGGGACAAAGGTTTCGACGCATTCCCCATGTTTAGCCCTGATGGTAAAAAAATAGTTTTTTCTAGTAACAGGAATAATGGCGGCACCCGTGATACAAATATTTTTATTGCAGATTGGAATAACTAAATGCATCATTTATTTTTGATGTTCTTACAAACAAGTTCATTCATGTTTTGTATGTAGATTTGACGCATCACCAAAATCAACGGATATGAATAATAGTTTTTACACAGGACTGCTTCATTTGCATAGTTTCGGACGTTGGATAATTTTAATTTTATTATTGATCGCTATTTTCAGGAGTGCCACTGCAGGTAACCGCAACTTTAATGCTACTGATCGTCGCAATGGTTTACTGTTAACCATATTCGCAGATATTATGTTATTGGTGGGCATTTATCAATGGTATGCAGGCAATTGGGGATACAAACAAATAGAAGCTGCAGGTAGCATGGGTGAAGTGATGAAGAATGCAACCGGGCGATTTTTTGCTGTTGAACATTTTATTGGAATGTTTATCGCAATTGTATTGATCCATATTGGTAAGGCGCAGAGCAAAAAAAATATTCCAGATAAAGCCAAACATAAAAGAACTTTTATCTTTTATTTACTGGCGTTATTGATCATATTGGTTTCTATCCCTTGGCCTTTTCGGGAGATCGGCGAAGGTAGAGGCTGGTATTAACTCCTTTTTGAAAAAAGGCTCAGCGTTTTGCTGGGCCTTTTATTTTTTTCCGAGTTCAATTACTTCGCAGTCCTTAATGTTTTCTCCGTCAATAGAAAAACGTAAAAGAGTCCGCATGGTATGCCATCCCTCTTTACCTGCGGCTCCAGGGTTCATGTGCAGGCAACCAATTTTATCATCATAGATCACTTTTAAAATGTGCGAATGACCACTAATAAAAAGCTTCGCCTTATTATTGATTAAATCCTGCTTAATGCCGGGTGCATACCGGTTTGGATATCCGCCGATATGTATCATGTAGACCATTACATCTTCGCACTTCCAAATTAGTTTTTCCGGGTAAACACTACGCACATCAAACCCATCAATATTACCATAAACACCTCTTACAATTATTTTTTTGCCCCCCGTGTTCGTTATCGTATTTAGTTGATTTGCAATTTCAATATTCCCAAAATCACCTCCATGCCATATTTCATCACAATTTTGAAAATGCCCAAAAACTGATTTGTCTAAAAAGCC
>JAKFCI010000469.1:0-11480 GCA_036676725.1 Chitinophagaceae bacterium | reverse complement strand
ACATTATTGTCTGCATGGTGTACAACATGGAAACGCCATAGTACGGGGATTTTATGTTGCGTAATGTGCACCAGCCATCCACCAAAAAAATCAAGCACTAAAAAAGAAATCAGAATGGCGGCGATCACATTTGCATTTGTCCAATATACCAGCCCAAAGCCATTGAACCTGCACCAGTCGGAAAGAACAATTAAAACAAAAGCTAATAAAGTATGTATTACAAGATGAATAATAGTGAAGCTAAAATTTACAGCAGCATGCCTGATTTTTGTTTTTTTGTATTGCGGTTTAAATAAGGGAATGGCTCCTTCCAGGATCCAGAAAAATAATAAACCGCCTACCAATATGGCAATTCGTTCAACAGGACGCTGCTCCAGGGTTTCAAAATAATTAACTATTTGATGCCACATGGAAGTACTTTAACACAAGTTCTAATAAAAAATAATGCACCACAAATATTCAGCGTTAATTGTGCAACTAAAGAGTTTTTATTCCGGTGAAATAACAGCATCATATTCATAACCGCAATCAAAACAATGATTGACCTTATCAACGCCTACCGCATAACTTCCAAGCAAAAAACCTAATAGTGAACTGATCCAGTTTAAAGGTTTTCGAGGCGAAGAAACATATTGAACATTATGCGAGCCGCACTTTGGACATTTAAAATTTGCCGAGGCGAATTGAATATTTAAAAGTTCCTGTGCTCTTTCCACATCCTCCTCCGCTACCATTAATTTAATGCCGCCAACTGCCTGGGTTAAAATCGGATCAATTGTAACCGTGTTCTCATCTTTTAACCAGCAATGAATATCTTCTTGCTGCAAACGACCCAGCACTATATTGGCATCTATATAATTTGTAAAATATTGAAGCGGAACAAAGTTCATGGCAAAAATTGAATAATAAAAAAGCCTATCTACAAGATAGGCTTTGAATTTTTTATAGAAAAGCTATATTCTATTGATTTAACATTAAAGGCATAACCAGCATTAATACGTCTTCATTTTCATCAAGTTCTGTAGGCTTTAAAATACCGGCCTTTGTGGGTGTTGATAATTCAATTCTCACATCTTCACTATCTGCCGCGTTCAGCATTTCAATTAAAAAACGGGCATTAAAAGCAATGGTCAAATCTTCACCATCATACTGGCATTTCATACGTTCGGTTCCTTCAAAACTAAAGTCAACATCCTGCGCTGCCAACCCTAATTCGCTGCCACTAATAGTTAATGCAACCTGGTTAGTGCTTTTGTTGCTAAACACGCTTACACGGCGTAATGCGCTTTGAAATAATGCTTTGTTGACAACGAGTTTATAAGGATTGTCGGCAGGGATAACTACTTTATAATCCGGGAAACGAGCATCGATTAAACGGCAACTCATTTGCGTGCTTCCGTGCTTTACAAAAAGATGGTTGCTGTTATAATTGATCGTGATCTCGTCTTCATTATCCGGCAACGCCGATTTCAATAAATTTAAAGGCTTACGCGGCACAATAAATGAATCTTGTTGCGGGCAAGAAACCTCTGTTCTTTTATATCGAACCAGGCGGTGTGCATCTGTTGCCACAAACTGGATGTAGTCTTTATTTAATTCAAAAAAAACACCCGTCATTGCCGGACGCAGATCATCATTGCTTACCGCAAAAATAGTTTTATTAATAGCTGTTACCAAGGCAGAAGCAGTCATTGTAAAAGAAGTTGTGTCATCTGCGGTTGGCTCTTTTGGAAAGTTATCCGGATTTTCACCCATTACCTTGTACTTACCATTGTCGCTGGTAATTTCAATTCCAAAATTTTTATCAATTGTAAATGTAAGCGGCTGGTCGGGTAAATTTTTTAAAGAATCCATCAGTATCCTGGCCGGTATACAAACCTTTCCGCTGTCTTTTGCTTCTACATCAAGGTTGATACGCATTACTGTTTCAAGGTCGGTAGCTACAACGGTCAGCTTATTTTTATCTACCTCAAACAAAAAATCTTCTAAAATAGGAAGCACTGTGTTGGCATTAATAACTCCATTAATATGTTGCAGTTGCTTCAATAACTGCGAGGAAGAAACAATAAACTTCATTTTGGTCTGTTTTGTCTTTTAGTTGTCGGTTGAACCTTTAAAAATTTATAGAATTCCGCTACAAGGTGGAACTAAAAAATATCTTAGGGTCTGTGGCGAAACTAAGCAATTTTAAGCTGAAACTTTTTTGGTTGAAATTGGAGTTTATCAACATAAGTGTAAAACCATTATATGTTTTATTAAGTTGTTTATATGGTATGCGGCCCTTTTTTTGAGGTTTAATGGAATCATTCCACTAAATGAAAATGAATGGATTAGAAGCAACGATATTTGCATTACCATTTTTTAACAAAGACAGGAATTATGTTCGGAAAGATTTTTAGCTGGTCAAAGAAAAAAGAAGAGGGAGAAATTGAAGAACCTGATATTAGGGTTGGCCGCTATTCCGACAATAATAAACCAGTTGAGAAAGTTGAAAAATGGAATAAAGCCGACACCCTATTTAAAGAAAAAAAATACCGTCAAAGTATAGCTGCTTTTTTTGATTACCTGAGAGATGATATAGAAGAAAATGTTATTCACGAACAAAAAGACAACGAAGGAACTTTTTCTATTTACCAGGGTTCAAAAATTATAAGAGGTTTTTACAATGATAAAATATTTGAAGCAGAAGTGATGCTGGCAGCGATGCCGGTTGCAAGCGTGCCGGTTATGCGCCGTTTGTTAGAGATGAATTTTGCTTTGTACTACACCCGTTATACTTTAAATGGCGATAAGCTTACAATGATGTTTGATTCAGACCTGCAAACGGCAAGTCCGAGTAAATTATATTATGGGTTAAAAGAGTTGGCAACAAAAGCCGATAAACAAGATGACCTGTTGGTACAGGATTTTGCAGTGTTGATACCGATTGATATAGAACACATAAGACCGATTCCGGACAATGAAAAAGCAATCAAGTATAAGTACATGCAAAAGTGGATTAAAGAAACACTTGAATTGATTGAAACTGTGGATGCGGAAAAATACTCGGGCGGTGTCGCCTATTTATTATTGGCACTTGCTTACCGTATAGATTTTATGCTGGTGCCCGAAGGAAAACTTTTATTGGACCTTGAAAAAGTGGTTGAAATATATTTTAAAAAAGACGACCGGCCTGTTACACAAAAGAACCAGGAAATGATAGAAGAATTCTTAAAGTACCAGGCAAAAACAGAAGAGGATGTTTTCCCTCATTTGTTTCGGTCACGCCATACATTTTCAATCGTTACGCCGCAAACATATAAAACCGTTTCGGATGCTATCTACAATGCCAATCAAAATATTTCGTGGTATAAAGACAATAAGCACCTCGAAATTGCAGCACAAATAAGTGAATATGGTTTTGCCTATTGCCAATATTCCTATAGCCTTCCAAGGCCCATCACACAATTTTTTCAATTGTTTATGATGGTTAATTACCCGGATTTTTTCCAGGAACTGGGCTTCCCGGTTATTTACTATAACAAGCAAACAAACGAGTTTAATAAAGAGGCAATTATCCAGGCAATTGAAAATATTCAAAATACATGGAATAAAAAATACCCGCAATTAAAAATGAAAACCGAGAAGCTGAAATTTGAAAACAAAATGATTTTTAATCATTCGTTTACCAGCGAAGTTGAATTTTTAAATCTTGAAACAAAGTAGCGAATGGATACCCAGCAGATCATAGAACTATACCGGCCAGCCATTATACAAATTGCAACGCAAACAAGTACCGGTACGGGTTTTTATCTTAAGGAATTTGATTTGATCGTGACCAATGAACATGTGGTGAGCAAATATGCGGAAGTAACAATTGCTGGACGATTTTTTGAACGAAGACTGGCAAGGGTATGGTATACAGACAAAAAGCATGACCTTTCGTTTTTACAACCGCCCGAAGGTGTGCAAATACCCGAAGTGAAACTGGGTATTTATGAAAACATGAAAGATGGTGAAGTAGTAGTTGCCATCGGTCACCCTTATGGTTTAAATTATACAGCAACACAAGGTGTGATTTCGAAAGTTGATCGTATAAGAGATGGAATAAAATACATACAAATTGATGCAGCCATTAACCCGGGAAACAGTGGCGGACCATTGGTAAACAAATCCGGGGAAGTTATTGGCGTTAATTCTTTTATTATCCGTGGTGGCGATAATCTTGGGTTTGCACTTCCCTCCTCCTATTTGCGGGAGGCGTTAGAAATGTATATGCCGTTTAGAGGAGAGCCATCAACCCGTTGTCATAGTTGCGATACTATTGTTACTGCTGCAAATATTGATTCAACAAAATATTGCCCTGTTTGCGGTACAGAAGTGAAGCTTCCCCAAATGCCCGAAAAAGAAAGTAAGCCGATAGGTGTTGCAAAAATGGTGGAAGAAATTTTGCAGGAATTAGGAAAAGATGTGAAGCTTACTCGAGAAAGCCACAACAACTGGAGTGTAAAAGAAGGAATGGCTAAGATCAAGATCAACTACAATCCAGATAATTATTTTGTTGCCGGCGATGCCTATTTATGTTTATTGCCTTCTGATACATCGCAAATAAAACCTTTGTATAAATTTTTGCTGGAAGAAAATCATAAAATGGATAGCCTGGTACTAAGTTGTGTTAAACAAAGTATTGTATTGTCCTGCATCATGTACGACCTGGATATGACCAAAGAAGCAGGTATAGAAATGTTTCGCGACCTTTTTCAAAAGGCCGATTACTATGATCAATTGTTAGAAAAAGAATATGGTTGCAGGGAATTGTTGGAAGAAGTATAATAGGATTCAAAATCGCAAACAAAAATAAATTGCAGAAGAAATACCTGACAAAAGAACAAGCGCATCAAAAAGCAAAACAATATTGCGCCTACCAGGAACGCAGCCATTACGAAGTAGAACAAAAGCTATATGAATTAGGTATACGCAAAGCAGACCAGGGCGAAATCATTTCCTCTCTCATTGAAGAAGACTATTTAAATGAAGAACGATTTGCCTTGCAATTTGCCGGTGGAAAATTTAGAATGAATGAATGGGGAAAGAAAAAGATCATGTATGCCCTAAAAGAAAAACGAGTGAGCGAATTCAGTATAAAAAAAGCATTGAAAAGTATTGACGAGGAAGCATATCATAAAACATTACGCGAATTGATTGAAAAAAAATATGAGCTGTTAATAGACGAACAACATCTTATACGTAAAAGAAAAACGATTGATTTTATGGTACAAAAAGGATTTGAATTTGATTTGATAAACAATGCGCTTAAAGAAATTACAGGCAAATAGAAGCGAAACAAAATTCATTAAAATGTCTACGTTAACCATAACACTTATACAAACAAAACTATTTTGGGAAGATAAAAAAGCCAACCTGCAAATGCTGGAAGAAAAGATCAGGAGCATAAAAGAAAAAATGCAGGTTGTTGTTTTGCCGGAAATGTTTAGTACAGGTTTTAGCATGCAACCTGAATTGCTTGCAGAAAAAATGGATGGCACCACTATTCAATGGATGAAAAAAGTATGCTCGGAGCATAAAATAATTTTAACCGGTAGCATCATTGTTGAAGAAGATGGAAAATTTTTTAACCGGTTGATATGGATGTTGCCAAATGGTCAATATGGAATTTATGACAAAAGGCATTTATTTGCCTTTGCAAAAGAAGACCAACATTATTCAGCAGGAAACAAGCGTTTTATTGCGTCGGTAAATGGTTTTAAAGTAAACCTGCTGGTTTGTTATGACCTTCGTTTTCCTGTTTGGGCACGACAACAATTTGTTGAAAATGCCGATGCGGAATATGATATTTTGATCTACGTGGCCAATTGGCCTGAAAAAAGAATTAATGCGTGGAAAACTTTATTGCAAGCCCGTGCTATTGAAAACCAGGTCTACACAATTGGTGTAAACCGGGTTGGCGACGATGGCAATGGAATCCATTACAGCGGTGCCAGTATGGTAGTTGATCCCCTTGGCGAAATTATTTACCATAAAGAAAATGAAGAAGACATTTTTACCATCACACTTGAAAAACAAACATTAGTTGAAGTGAGAAATAAATTTCCATTCTGGAAAGACAGGGACGAGTTTTCAATAAAATTGTAGCCTTACTTATTTGCACGCTTAATGAGTTCCACTGCTTTTTCTGTTTTAAAATCTATATTTTTTCTTATTGCTTCAACGGTTGGTAAAGACGGAACTTCCGGCAGTACACCCATTCCTTTTACTTCATTTTTATCAATAACCAAACGAAATAACGGTAACCGAAAACGAACTTTTGTTATCGGTAATGTAACATCCGGAATGAGCCAGGCATTATTACCATAAGCACCGCCACCAGTTTCCTCTCCAATAACAATTACATTATCCTGTTCCTTAACGGATTTTATAAATAAAGTAGATGCAGAAAATGTATTGCCGCCAGAAAGCACATATACCTGGCCGTTAAAATGGTTTTTCTTTTTTGGTAAGAATTTTTTTCGCTCATAATACCCAAAATGATAATTTCCATCCTGCCTCTTACGGGTCATAAAAACTTTGAAAAGCCAATTCGATAGCCGGTCCTGCTGGTATTTTGCAAATGCTGAATTTTTTCTTCTGGCATAAAGTGAATCTGCAATTTTAAATGGACGATCGCTAATGTATTTGGTGAGCAGGTTAGAGTTGGTTACACTTCCGCCTCCATTTCCTCTTAAGTCAATAACCAGGTTGTGAACATTTTCTTTTTTTAATGATTTAAAAGATCGCCTAAAAAACGGGCGAAGTTTACCTGGCCTGGTAAATGTGTGAAGCCCCATAAAAGCAGTATTCAACGAAGTGTCAATTAAAAAACTGCGGTTAAAAAGAAGCTGCATTTTCCGCCTTTCTTTTTTGGGTGTTTTCTTTGCAATTTTTCCTGACTTTTTTTCAGTTGTATCCTTGGCTGGCTTATAAATAGAAACAAAATTACTTTGCGCTTTCCCAAGCGAATCAATATAATCTATACTATATTTTTTTTTGTAACCAAAAACGGCAGGATATAAAGAATTAAAACTTCCACGATTGCTTAGGGTTTGGTATTTGTGGGTCAGGTTATATCCATCACCCGAGAGGTATTCAAAAAGTGAATCAACAATTTGGCGCATGGGCCGGCCATCAATTGCAGTTACCAGCATCCCTCTTTTAATAACAGTGTCCGTACGGTTTATATTAGAAGTAATAACAGCTGTATCCCCCCAAATTTTGAAGTTTAAAGGAAATAATTGGTTACGTAGACTATCTTTTTGCCGCGATACTTTTTTTGATGGACGAACTGCCGTGTGACCACAACGAAGTTTTGCTGCAACATAACTTAACACAGTTCGGAATTGCATTTCCGTCATTGAATCCCGCAACATATTTCTTCCAAGATCAAAGTATTGGTCCATGCTGTCTTTTGGCGTGTACCAATAAAGCCCGGGGTGAGAATCTTCTATTATATTTCGAAATAGATCATAATCCGATCTTACATCTTGAATAGCATATTTCTTTACTGTAGTTCGTTTTTGAACCGAGCAACTACTAACAATTAGAAGAATAAACAATAGAAAAAAGAAATTTTTCATAGCACTTGGAACCCTATTTAAACGCATTCCATCCCTGGGCCGTTATTGGATATTTGTTGCCGCCCTTTGTAATAATATTTGCCCCAGCCTCCACATCAGTTATATAACCAACAACGCTTATTTGCTCATTTAAAGTAATCTTATCATAATCATCCTGGCGCATTGTAAATAAAAGTTCATAGTCTTCACCTCCACTTAAGGCACATGCTGTTGGATCTAATTGAAATTTGTAAGCAGCATTTTTTGTGTCATCGGAAATAGGAATTTTTTCTTCGTACAATACACAACCTACTTCACTATGCTTGCACAAATGCAGAATTTCAGAACTTAGTCCATCGCTGATGTCGATCATTGATGTTGGCACTATTTCATTTTCTGCTAAAAAAGCAATTGTATCTTTTCTTGCTTCTGGTTTAAGTATTCTGCCAATTACATATTTTTCGCCTTCAAGGTCGGGCTGCACGCCAGGGCTTTCTATAAATATTTTCTTTTCTCTTTCCAATAATGTAAGGCCTATAAAGGCGCCGCCCAAATCGCCACTAACACATAATAGGTCCCCTTTTTGGGCGCCACTTCTTGAAACATATTTATCTGGTGCTACTTCACCTATTGCAGTGCAACTAATTATAAATCCTTTTTGCGATGAGCTTGTATCACCACCAACAAGATCTACATCATAATATTCGCATGCCGCATGAACACCCTCGTAAAATTCTTCCAAAGCTTCCAGGCTAAACCTGTTGCTAAATGCCAAACCTAAAATTATTTGGGTTGGTGTGGCATTCATTGCATAAATATCGCTTACGTTAACTACAACTGTTTTGTAGCCCAAATGCTTTAACGGGGTATACATCAGGTCAAAATGCACACCTTCAATTAAAAGATCGTTGGTAATAACTACCTGCTTCCCGAAGTGATCGAGCACGGCAGCATCATCGCCAACACCCACAATAGTGGAGGCATTTTTTATTTCGAAGTTTTTAGTAAGATGATCGATTAACCCAAATTCTCCAAGGGATTCTATTTCGGTTCTTTCTTTTTCCATAAATCGGTCTTTAAATTTCAATTGGCGCTTTGCCACTAACATGCATTAATAGTTCTTCATGCAAAATGGAATTGCTTGCAATAATTCCTGGTTGATAAGGAGAATAAATATCACCATTTAGGTCTGTTACTTTTCCTCCTGCTTCTTCTACAATAATAAATCCAGCGGCGCTGTCCCAGGCTTGTAGTTTGTGTTCATAAAAACCATCAAATCGTCCGCAGGCTACCCAGCAAAGATCAATAGCGGCAGAACCCAACCTGCGAACAGGAATGCCCTTCCTGATAAACCGTTCAAAAACCTGCAAAGGTCCGTTGGGCATATCAAGATAGGTGTAAGGGAAACCCGTTACAAGACAAGCATTTTCTACTTTTTCTTTTTTACTTACTGATATCGGCCGATCATTGAGCGTAGCGCCTTTACCTCTTTCCGCAAAAAATAATTCATTCATCAGAGGGTTATAAACGGCTCCCATGATCATTTTACCCTCATGTTCTATACCAATTGATACACAACAAAGTGGAATACTGTGTGCAAAGTTTACCGTTCCATCTATTGGATCAATGATCCATTTGTACTGGGAATCAAGAATGTGTTCACCACTTTCTTCGCTTAAAATTTGGTGCTCAGGAAAATTGGTTCTAATTAAATCCATGATTACTTTTTCCGAAGCATGATCAGCCTCTGTAACCAGGTTATTGATACCTTCTTTATTAGAAATCTTCAATTCGAGTTCATTAAAACGCTTCATCTCCTCTCCACCGGCTTTCACCGCTTGTAATAACACCGTTTTTAGCATGCGCAAATATAAGCCAATGAAAGCGGCTAGCTTAGCGGGGAAGCGAAGGAAGCGAATTGAATATTAATATAATTATCGTTTTTAACGAAACCTTGTTTGATTAAAAAATAATTCAAGCCAGGTACGGGCTCGTTAAACTTAATTGCACAACGCTAACTTGTGAACTTAGATTTGTAGGTTTGTTTGTTTTGAAATTCAAATATTATATTGACGCTTTCTATCATCATAGTAAATTATAATGTAAAATATTTCCTGGAGCAATGCCTGTATTCGTTGCAAAGCAGCAGTTTACAGGATAAGGAAATAATTGTTATTGATAATCAAAGCTCTGACGGAAGTGTGGATTATCTAAAACCAAAATTTCCGCAGGTTAAATTTATAGGTAACGAAACTAATTTAGGGTTTGCTAAAGCCTGTAACCAGGGTTATGCATTAGCCACAGGACAAAATGTTTTGTTTTTAAACCCTGACACGATCGTTGCTGAAGATGCACTAGACACTGCGCTTAATTTGTTGCAATCAAATGAGAAAATTGGCGCTGTTGGTGTACGTATGATTGATGGCAAGGGAAACTTTTTAAAAGAATCAAAACGATCCTTCCCAGGCCCGGTAACGTCCTTATTTAAGTTATTCGGTTTTGCCCGTGTCTTTCCGCGGTCTAAATCTTTTAGCCGGTATCACCTTGGGCATTTAGATGAAAACCATAATCACGAAGTTGATGTTTTGGCCGGCGCTTTTATGATGATAAAAAAAGAAGTACTTGAAAAATGCGGAACTTTTGATGAAACATTTTTTATGTATGGCGAAGACGTTGACTTAAGTTACCGCATTCAAAAAGCAGGGTATAAAAATTTTTATGTTGCAGATGCAGCCATCATTCATTTTAAAGGCGAGAGTACCAAACGTGGCAGCCTTAATTATGTTCGTATGTTTTATAATGCAATGAGCATTTTTGTTCAAAAACATTATGGTGGTGCGAGGGCAGGATTTTTTAATGCGAGTATACACTTTGCTATTTGGGTAAGAGCATTTTTATCTGCTGCTGCAAAATTTTTAAAATGGATCGGGCTACCAATTATTGATGCTATTTTAATATTGCTCTCTTTTTTATTTATAAAAGAAGTTTGGGCAACTTATGTACGACCAGAAATAGACTATCCCGATCGATTACTTTGGATTGCACTTCCTTCATTTACTATCGTGTATTTGATTGTAGCTTATTACGCAGGATTATACAATCAAAATTACCGATGGAGAGATCTTATACGGTCTACTTCAATCGCTACATTGGCATTACTTGCTGCTTACTCATTGCTCCCTGAGCATTTTCGTTTTTCAAGAGCCATCGTCTTGTTTGGTGCATTGGTAGCTTTTATCATTATTTCCATTTTGAGATGGATGATGCTTAGTGTTGGTATGTTAGCGCAACATGAAGAAAGAGATCAGCAGCCTAATATTTTAATTAGCGGTTCAGCAAAGGAAATGGATGAAGTAAAATTTTTATTAAGCGAGAATAAAAAGAACAAAAAAGTTTTAGGCCGAATTATTATTAAAGACGAAAAACAGGCGTCATTTGAATACATATTTGACACCGCGGACTCAATGAATGCGAAAGAATTGATCCTTTGCAGTGGAGCCTTATCATATAAATATTTAATCGAGCTTTTAAAAAACAACAAGGGTAAACTTCGCGTTCGTTTTCATGCGGCTGGTAGTGGAAGCATCGTTGGTAGCGACTCAAGCGGCACAAGCGGTGAAGTTTTATCTACGCACACACAATTTAATTTGGGACATGCGCATTACCGGCGATTGAAAAGATTGACCGACGTTCTTTTCTCAATATTCTTTTTGATATCATTTCCTCTTTATTTATTTTTTTCAAAAAATGTAACGGGTTTTATAAATAATTGTATTAACGTTTTGATTGGAAATAAAACCTGGGTGGGATATGGTTCAATAAACCCAAGACTACCTAAGCTTAGAAAAAGCATTATCAACCCTCACGGATCGAATATTAATGGGCATTCAT
>JAKFCI010000468.1:0-2543 GCA_036676725.1 Chitinophagaceae bacterium | reverse complement strand
AAAAGTATGGGCGAAATTATTGACCGGAGTTTAAAGCGGGTGCTGATCAGAACTCATACAAAAGGGGTGAAGATTGGGTAAGGATGGATTTCCTTCATTCACTCACAACGAGGACCGATCTGCTGTCATCTATCCAAAATCATTCTATTTTCAGCTTTTGAACATATGGTATAGACTAAATCATTAAATGGGTTTCTTTGCTTTGATACCCCTGCTCCAACTTCAATAATATCCAAACCGTCACTTATCTCAATTGTTTCTATTGTTCCAAAGCCAATCTCTTTGGATGAGGTATCTTTTAAAAGTTTATCACATTCATTCAGAAAAGATTTTATATAAACCAGAAAAGAAGAGTCAAATACTTTTCTATCAAGAACTTTAATGTCATTTTTAAAATAAGAAATAACAATCTGCTTATTTACTGTTTTAGACATTTCCATTCTTTGAGTTTCTTCGTTAACACAGCCCCTGGAATATTGTGTAAAGTGCAAATCGCCTCCATTTAAAAAAATTATGGAAGAGATGTAGTTACCTGTTGGTTCATTTGATGAATGTGGCTCTTTTACTACTTCATCAACATTATTGCAAGAGATCATCAATAGTATGAACAAAGTAAATTGTATGGCAAGGAGTTTAAACATTTCAAGAACAAATTATTGCTTAAAAACAAAAAAAAGCAGCATTACTGCTGCTTTTAAAATTTTATTTAACATTTCATCACACCAACTCAATATCAAAATTCACCAGTTGTACAAACTGCTGAATGCGTGCTTCAATATCTTCTTTTGAAATTTCTTTCAAACGTGTTGTTCCAAATTTTTCTACGCAGAAGCTGGCCATTGCACTTCCAACAATGATCGCTGTTTTCATATTTTCAAAACTGATGTCTTTTGTTTTGGCTATATGACCAATAAATCCACCTGCAAATGTATCACCTGCTCCAGTTGGATCAAACACATCTTCTAACGGTAAAGCAGGAGCGAAAAACACCTGGTCTTCGTGGAAGAGTAACGCACCATGTTCACCTTTTTTGATGATCAGGTATTTCGGCCCCATGTTCATGATCACTTTTGCTGCTTTTACCAGTGAATATTGTCCGCTTAACTGGCGTGCTTCACTGTCGTTCACCATCAAGACATCTACTTTCTTCAATACATTTTCGAGATCAGGCATTGCAATTTCCATCCAGAAATTCATGGTATCAAGCACTACCAGTTTGGGTTTGTTCTTCATTTGCTCAATCACGGCATTCTGCACCGCAGGCACCAGGTTACCCAGCATCAGGAATTCACAATCCTGGTAACTGTCGGGCACAACCGGGTTAAAGTTGGCCAGCACGTTCAATTGTGTATCGAGGGTATCACGTGTGTTCATGTCTAAATGGTAGCGGCCGCTCCAGAAAAATGATTTTTCATTTTCTTTGATTTCCACAGCTTCTGTTACCACACCACGGGCTTCAAGCATTTGCAGTTCTTCTTTTGGAAAATCGCCACCAACCACGCTGATCTGTTTAATGGGTTGGGTAAAATTTGAGGCGCTCCAGGCAATATAAGTGGCAGCACCACCAATAATCTTATCACTTTTACCAAAGGGAGTTTCAATTGCATCAAAGGCCATAGAGCCCACAACTACTAAAGACATAAGGAGAGTTTGTTTTTTGTTTACCGCATTTACGGATGCGGACAAAGGTAATGGCTGGTGACCTATTGCCGAAAAAGGATATAAAAAAAGCACCGCCGTTACCGGCAGTGCTTCACAGAAACGAAACCCGTTTTACTTTTTATCGCTCCGTACGAGGTCGAAAAATTTGTTATCGCTCATGCCCAGCCATATCATATCGATCTGGTTAATATCGAAGGCTTTATCGAAACACACATATTGAACGTGGTTTTGTCCGGCCTGCACTGTCCAGTTACAAGCAAGTTCGCCATCTTTTGCCTGGGTGGTATAATTATAGAACATATCGTTGTTCTTGAGCTTAATGTAGATCTTGTAATCGCTCCATTTGAATGGGTCGGCACCTTCCTGGTTAATAACGGCCATGCGGATTTTTGTGTACCCGGTTCCATCATCACGGGTAATAAATTCGTTTTTTGTTACATATACCCCAATAAGAAAATTGATGGTTTTACTTGGGTTTGAAATGCTCTCGTAAAAGTAATAATCACTTTGAGCTTTTGCAGTTGTTGGAGCAAGTGTTAAGAACGCTCCGCAAATAAGGGCGAGGAAAAGGAGTTTCTGTTTCATTTTATAATGTTTAATTGTTTTGGGTAACCGCAATACATGCAGGTAACAATGCAGGATAATCTTTTTTTTTGCAGCATTATGCAGATATCACAAGTTGTAAACTTTACATTTCAAAAGTATAAAACGGGCTATTTCATTTCAATACCCACAACACGGTATTTTACCTAAAACAGAGTACATTTGGGCATGGGAAAACTGAAAGTGCCAAAGAATGGCAACCGCAAAGA
This sequence comes from Chitinophagaceae bacterium, assembly GCA_036676725.1. Taxonomy (GTDB): domain Bacteria; phylum Bacteroidota; class Bacteroidia; order Chitinophagales; family Chitinophagaceae; genus Flavisolibacter. Next base: position 69 of record JAKFCI010000468.1, on the reverse strand, counting down.
CCTCATTGTAAAAGCCGGCGCCGCCCTCTTCAGGGAAAAAGGTTTTGGTGCAGCCAGTATGAGAGACCT
>JAKFCI010000467.1:0-4349 GCA_036676725.1 Chitinophagaceae bacterium | reverse complement strand
GGCTGATCTGATGATCAACCCCTTTACTTACTAACCCATTAAATTCTAGCACTAAGTTACAAATATGCGTCAGATAACAAAATATTTTTTTAATCCTGTTGATAACTTTTGCAATTTATAAATTGAAAATTTTAACCATAAATTAGGTGTTAGTGATTTGAAAGTTATAACAATATATAATTGTATTTATTTCAATATGAAATTATTTGGTATGATAAAATGACGGCTATAAAAGACTGCTTTCTGCTTTTCATGACAAAAAGTCTCAATTCGTTAAAATGGATGACTTAAAACTTTATTATGTAAAATTGGTTATAGATTTGTGTTATAACCCTGAAAATTAAAAACTTAGTAAACACATGACACCAGGAATTTTTATCGTATCTATTCTCTTTGTTGGTATCAGTATGATCGTATCAATGATACTAAAAGGGAAGTTCAAAAAGTATAGTAAAATCCCGCTTATGAACGGATTAAGCGGTAAGCAGATAGCTGAAAAAATGCTCCAGGAGAATGGCATTTATGACGTAAAAGTTGTTTCTGTCCAGGGATTCCTGTCTGATCACTATGACCCCACAAAAAAAACCGTGAACCTGAGTCCGGAAGTGTTTGAAGGAAGATCTGTTGCTGCAGCAGCTGTTGCTGCCCATGAATGCGGTCACGCTGTTCAACATGCAACAGCCTATAGCTGGTTGATGATGAGAAGTAAATTGGTCCCTTTGGTTCAATTCAGTGCAAACCTGGTTAACTGGGTTCTTTTGATCGGTATTTTCATGGCAGCATCTGGAAATACAACCTTATTACTCATAGGAATTGGTTTATTCGCATTATCCGTTTTATTTACCCTGGTTACTTTACCGGTGGAATTTGACGCCAGTAACCGTGCTTTAGCCTGGTTAAATAATACCAATGTAACTAACCAGGAAGAATATCCAAAAGCAAAAGATGCTCTAAAATGGGCAGCCATGACTTACGTTGTAGCCGCATTGGCAGCTGTTGTTACCTTATTACAATATGTAATGGTCTTTCTTGGTTCAAGAGACAGATAATATTTTATAGATGATGAATTGTTTAAAGCCGTCTTTCATTTAAGGCGGCTTTCTTGTTCCAGTCAATAAAAAAAAACCTCCGATTGGAGGTTCTTTTAAATTTCGTGTATTACATTTTTATCTCTTCGTCCCGTTCATCAAAGAAGCGAAACTCAGTGAAATGATAATTTGTATTAGCTTCTAACTTGATTTTTTGTTTGAATTTTCTTCTCCATTTAGCAATAATGGACATCAGCCAGCCTTTGGTGAGGTAAGCATAAATGATCGGGTGGACCGTCAGTGTCAGGTTTTTGTGTTTATGAACAAACAGGTAATTTAAATTCTTTTCAATTTCATCTTCCAAAACCATAGCTGATGAAATTTTACCGGTTCCATTGCAACTTGGGCAAAGTTCCTGGGTATTGATGTTTAATTCAGGCTTCATTCTTTGCCTGGTAATTTGCATCAATCCAAATTTAGAAATAGGCAGAACCGCATGCTTGGCCCTGTCAGGTTTCATAAATTCATCCATGGCTTCCATGAGTTTCCTTTTATTCTCAGGATACTTCATATCTATGAAATCCACTACGATGATACCACCCAGGTCACGCAAACGGAGCTGGCGTGCAATTTCTTCAGCAGCTTCCAGGTTTGTCTCCAGTGCATTTTGTTCCTGGTTATTGCTTACACTTTTATAACCGCTGTTTACATCAATTACATGAAGTGCTTCTGTATGTTCAATGATCAGGTAAGCACCGCTATTAAGGTTTACCGTTTTGCCAAAAGAACCTTTAACCTGCTTGGTAACGCCAAACTGGTCAAAAATAGGTGCGCCGTTCTGGTAAAATGAAACGATATCAGATTTCTCAGGTGCAATCCTTTGAATATATGTTTTAGCATCGTTATAAACATTTCGGTCGTTTACAACAATCTTATTAAAATCGGCGCTTAAGAGGTCTCTTAAAATACTGGTGGTTTTTGTTTGCTCACTCAATATTTTACTAGGTGCAACTGCTCCAATTAAATTAGTTTGAATAGTGTTCCATGTTTCAACCAACGCTGTGAGGTCTTCATGCAATTCCGCAGTCTTTTTACCTTCAGCCGCTGTCCGTACAATGACACCAAAGTTTTTTTGTTTGATGGATTCAACAATCTTTTGCAGCCTTTTTCTTTCTTCGGAAGAATGGATCTTTCGTGAAACAGCAACAATATCATTGAATGGTGTAAGTACAATAAAGCGACCGGGTAATGAAAGCTCACAACTTAAGCGGGGACCTTTGGCTGCAATGGGTTCTTTTAAGATCTGAACCAGTATGCTGGGTTTACCACCCAAAACTTCATTGATTTTTCCGGTCTTTACAATTTCAGGCTCTATTTCAAATTTTCCAAAATCAAAACCGCCGGGTGTTTTATCATTAATAGCCTGTTGAGTAAATTTTAAAATAGATCGGGCATAAGGACTTAAATCTGTATAGTGCAGAAAGGCATCTTTTTCAAAACCTACGTCAACAAAAGCGGCATTTAGGCCGGGAATTAGTTTTTTTACCTTGCCGAGGTAAAGGTCGCCAACTGCAAAACGGGCATCCGTTTTTTCATTATGCAGTTCCACCAGCTTTTTATTTTCCATCAGGGCAATCTCTACACCCTGCGGAGCGGCATTTATAATTAGTTCTTTGTTCACATCACTACAGCTTATTATTTATATATCACGTACCCAAAACTGATTGGTGATCCGTACCGGGTTGCTGCAGTTTAGCAGGAATGAAGGAAGGAAGAACAATGGAAGGGTTGCAATCTGTACGGCAACAATCAGGTTGTACAAAACTACCCCGGACGATAACCCGGGGCAGTCTAATACGATATCATAAAAAAATTATTTCTTTTTCTTATGACGATTCTTTCTCAGTCTTTTTTTGCGTTTGTGTGTTGCAATTTTATGACGTTTTCTTTTCTTACCACAAGGCATACTTTAATAATTTTAATTTGTTTGTCAATAAATAAGTTAATCAGTAATTATTTTAAATCGTTTATTCTTTTTTCAACTTCAACTTTTAAACCCGGGATCTGGATCAATGGTAAACTTTTGGTATACCAGTTGATCGCCTGTTTATTATCACCTTTCTTTTCATAAATATCTGCCAGGCTTAAAATGGCTTCCAGGTTAGTAGGGTCAATACGGTGCGCCTGTTCAAAACGTTCAATTGCTTTATCAGATTGCCCGGATATAACCGATCCACGCCCCAATGTCATAATCGCAAATATATTGGTGCTGTCTTTTTCAATAACTTCCCTAACCTTTAAAATTCCTTCCATGGGGTTAGCGGAAATATTACCGTATAAATAAGCTGCACCAATACCTACAATCGCCGAATCATTGTCCGGATTTATTTTTAAAGATCTTTCAAATAAGTCTTTCGCCTGCCGGGCTTTCCAGTTTTTTAAATCGGGATTGCCTTCCGCTTGCAGGTTACTCAAAAATAAATGGGCTGCAAAGGTGAGGTTTTTTTCTGAATTTTCCAATCTGGCTGCTTCAGCTTCATAAAAGGCATAAGGTTCAAATGTCCGGGCAGTATCCTTCCAGAAATGCGCTAGTTGATGATATACCTCTAATTGTTGAGTTTGCACATTGCCACGGGAAATTGAATTTTCCAATTGTGTAAGTCGCAGAACCTGTTCTTCGGTTAATTTTTCTTTTGCATGGGCTAAAATAGAATCGAATGTAACAACTTGCTGCTCACCGTTTGCTACCGGAGAAGTTGTTTCTTTAACAGGTACCGTTCTTCCAAAGAAATAAATTAATACTACCAGGCAAATTCCAATACCGGCAGCAATCCACTGTTGTTTCTTCACATTTTGCTGTTTGGGCAGCAAAGGTAATTAAACAAAAACTTTAATAAAGGTTATAATTCGTTGATAGATTCATCAGACGAAACCATGGATGGATTTATTTTTTTTACATCAGCAACAAACTCTTTAGCAGGTTTAAATGCTGGAATATAATGTTCGGGGATGTGGACGGCCACATTTTTTTTAATGTTACGGCCAATCTTAGCCGCTCTTTTTTTGGTAATAAAACTTCCAAAACCCCGGATATAAATATTTTCTCCTTTGGATAATGAAGTTTTAACTTCTTTAAACAAGCCTTCAAGGGTAACTAGTACATCAACCTTAGGGATGCCTGTTTTTTCAGAAATCAAATTTACAAGATCAGCTTTTCTCATTGTAGCGTTTTTAAATTTACACCTCAATATAAAACAATATTAAGTGATTGTCAACTATATAGGCATAAAAAATAATGAATAACTCCTATCTTGTCAATCC
>JAKFCI010000466.1:0-11952 GCA_036676725.1 Chitinophagaceae bacterium | reverse complement strand
CTCCTTTGCGATGGTTTTACAACTTCATATTTCAAATCTTCTTTGTGCAATTCCCATTCATGCTCGCCTTTAAATTCCCAGGCGGCAACGTACATATAACCTTCATCATCTCGTAATGCCTCTCCTTCTTCGGTTTGGTGTTCTTCGCGAAAGTGTCCGCCACAACTTTCTTCACGGTTTAAGGCATCTTTACACATTAACTCGCCTAATTCAATGAAATCCGCTACACGACCGGCTTTATCCAGTTCCGGGTTAAATTCATTAATGCTTCCAGGTATGCGCACATCGCTCCAAAATTCTTTTTTCAATTGTTGAATTTCAGTGATCGCTTCTTTTAATCCCTCCGCATTTCGTGCCATGCCACATTTATCCCACATGATCTTGCCTAAACGCTTGTGCAAACTTTCAACACTTTGTTTTCCTTTAATGTTCATTAAAGTTTCAATGCGTGTACGCACAGCATTTTCTGTTTCTACAAATGCCGGGTGATCGATAGGAATAGGTTTGGTTGCAATATCATCGGCCAAATAATTACCTAAAGTATAAGGAATAACAAAATATCCGTCAGCCAAACCTTGCATTAATGCAGATGCGCCTAAACGGTTTGCACCGTGATCGCTAAAGTTTGCTTCACCTAAAGCATAACAGCCAGGTATGGTTGTCATTAAATCGTAATCAACCCACAAGCCACCCATTGTATAATGCACGGCAGGATATATACGCATTGGAATTTCGTACGGATTTTCACCCGTGATCTTTTCGTACATATCAAACAGGTTACCATACTTTTCCTTTACAACTTCTTTACCTAATTGTGTAATGGTATCGGCATCTGCATTTTGCAGGTTGCGCTTATTCACTTCAATGTTACCATATCGCTGAATGGCATCAGCATAATCTAAATAAACAGCTTGCCTTGATGTACCAACACCGTAACCAGCATCACACCTTTCTTTGGCTGCTCGTGATGCCACATCGCGGGGAACCAGGTTACCAAACGCCGGATATCTTCTTTCTAAATAATAATCTCTTTCTTCTTCAGGAATTTCACTTGCCTTCCTTGTATCATTTTGTTTTTTCGGCACCCAGATTCTTCCATCATTCCGCAACGACTCCGACATTAATGTAAGTTTCGACTGGTGGTCGCCACTAACGGGAATGCATGTGGGATGAATTTGCGTGAAGCATGGATTTCCAAATAAAGCGCCTTTTCTATGGGCCTTCCAAATGGCAGTTGTATTGCTTCCCATTGCATTTGTAGACAAGTAGAAAACGTTTCCATATCCACCGCTGCATAACAATACGGCATGTCCAAAATGTCTTTCCAATTCGCCACTAACAAGGTCTCGTGCAATAATGCCACGGGCTTTACCGTCAATCATTACCATCTCCAGCATTTCGTGGCGTGTGTACATATCAACGTTGCCTAAGGCTACTTGTCTTTCCAAAGCCTGGTAAGCACCAATCAATAATTGCTGACCGGTTTGTCCTGCCGCATAAAACGTACGTTGAACCTGCGTTCCACCAAAAGAACGATTGCTTAACAAACCGCCATATTCACGTGCAAAGGGAACACCTTGCGCTACGCATTGGTCAATAATGTTTCGGCTAACTTCGGCGAGGCGATGTACATTGCCTTCACGAGAGCGATAGTCGCCACCTTTAATGGTATCGTAAAAAAGACGGAAAACTGAGTCGCCGTCATTCTGGTAATTTTTTGCTGCATTTATTCCGCCCTGCGCTGCAATGGAGTGTGCACGGCGCGGACTATCCTGGAAACAAAAGGCTTTTACTTTATAACCTAACTCGCCTAATGAAGCCGCGGCCGATGCGCCGGCCAAACCGGTTCCAATAACAATAATTTCGAGTTTACGTTTGTTAGCAGGATTTACCAGCTTTACATGCCCTTTGTAATCTTCCCATTTCTTGTCTAATGGTCCTGCAGGAATTTTTGCGTCAAGCATATTCAATTTCTAATTTGAAATTTTAATTCTGATTTGCGTCACTATTCACTCGTCACACTTTGTTATTTTTCCGGCCGCTATATTCTATTAAGCACTTGTTGCGTCGCACTCTTGTACGCCAACAATTCTATTCTGCTTTTAATAAGGACTAACCCAATCAAAATACATGCTGATAGGCATCATGGCAAACAATATAGCAATGATGGTAGTAATACCATAACCCAATACCTTAAGCATGGCCAAATATTTTTTATTGTGTACACCCATTGACCTGAACGCACTGTGAAAACCATGGTAAAGGTGAAATACCAAAGAAATAACACCAACCAGGTACAATAAAACTACAAGTGGATTTTGAAATGTTTCATACATCTTCAAAAACAGGTTATGCGTTTCCACTACACCGTTATGATAGGTTACAGGCTCCAGGTTATGGGTTATCCGTGAAGGCACCCAAAAATGTGAAACGTGTACAATCAAAAAAATCAGGATCAGGGATCCAAGAATAGCCATACTGCGGCTGTACCAGGTGCTGCCCCTGTTGCCTAAAGTTTTTGCATATCCCTTGTTACGTTTGCTCCTGTTTTTTAGTTCAACAGCATACCCTTGAATAATGTGCAAAATAAATCCAGCGAACAGAACAATTTCTAACAGCCGAATAACAAATGAGTTGCCCATAAAATAAGCAGCCCTGTTAAACATAGAACCATTGTCCTGGGAATCAAAAAACGGAAGATCGTTAAAGATGCAGGAATTTAAACCTGCATGAATAAGTAAAAACGAGATCAAAAAGAAACCCGTTAATGCCATTACTATTTTTCTGCCTACTGCTGAAGTGAAAAAGGAGGACCATTTCATAAGCCGATCAGAGGGGGTTGAAAATTTATGTGCAAAGGTAAGTGCACATCCTTAAAAAACGTTAATGAAATTAAAATAGAAACCATTATAGTGGTAACCGCTTATTAATTTCTTCATCTATCTTTTTAAACAAATGAAATGGCTTATAGGTTCGCCAGTTATCTAATTCCATTAATTCTACGTAATAATTAATTTTTGACTTTCGAAAATCATACTGCGTTGCTTCCGGCATATTGAGGCAAACGATCCAGCCGCTTTCCTCTGAAATCTCCTCATGCCACTCCTGGTAATAATCCTTATCTCCGCTGTGAAAATTCAAAACATTTTCAGCAATCAAAATAAATTTATAAATGCCTTCGTGTTCAAATTTATCAATCACGTCACGCTTCAGCGTCATGATATCATTTTCAATGGCATCATTCCATTCGCCAAGTAATTCAACTACCACGTACTTCTCTTCGTAATCGGCAAGCAATACTTTTAAATAAAGTGTACGGCTTCCAAATTCATCCCATTGCGGGTGTATGTAATAGTTATAAACCGTTTGTGAAAATTCAAATTCAGAATATTCCCTTTGGAAAAAAGGCGATCGCTCATCTTCCTCACTGACATATATATGTCGCCAATTATAAAAAGGTTCAATGTTGTGCATAGTTATTATTAACCCACAGAATCCACTGCTTTTTTTACGCTACCATATTTCAATAACATTTCTTTTGCTTTGTCGTAATCTTCCATTTCTAATTTTTCCATGATCATTTTGGTGCCACGGTCAATTAGCTTTTCATTCGTCAACTGCATATTCACCATCTTATTATCTTCCACCCTTCCAAGTTGAATCATGACCGTTGTGGAGATCATATTCAATATCAATTTTTGCGAAGTGCCGCTTTTCATTCTTGTGCTGCCCGTAACAAATTCAGGACCTACTTCTGCTTCTATTGGAAAGTCAGAAACATCAGTTAGTGGTGAACCGGGATTGTTGGTAATACAACCTGTTATAATTCCTTTTTTCTGGCATTCTTTTAAAGCACCAATTACATAAGGGGTCGTTCCACTGGCAGCAATGCCAACTACTACATCTTTGCTATTAATATTATGCGCCACCAGGTCTTTCCATCCCTGGCGCCAATCATCCTCCGCATTTTCAACAGCTTTTGTTATGGCTTCTTCGCCGCCTGCAATAATGGCAATCACTAAACCATAAGGCACGCCGTAAGTAGGCGGGCATTCACTCGCATCTACAACTGCTAAACGACCACTTGTTCCTGCGCCAATATAAAAAAGACGTCCACCGGCCAACATTTTATCGGAAATAGCACCGACCAGTCTTTTTACCTGCGGAATCGTTTTTTCCACAGCTTGTGCCACCGTTTTATCTTCCGCATTGATATTGGTTAAAATTTCACCAATCGACATTTTATCTAAATGCCTGTACTTACTTGGTTGTTCTGTTATCTTTTCAAATGTATTCATGCCTGTTTACCTAAATGGTAGTTAACCAACCCCTCCATAGGGTTTTTATAAATTTTACCTAATTCAAATTCGTAAGAGTTACATAATTCCTGGATTATATCCTTAAAACCATGTGCCACACTGCCAACAAAGCTTACCGGGTACTTCCACACTTCGGCGTATTTACATAAGTGTTGAAAGAAGAAATCGTTTAAACCATCTTCCAAAATATTCTCGATCATATAATGCCCCCTGTTTTCTGCAAGAAACATGGTAAAAGTGGCCATATACCTGTTTGGCAATGGCTTTTTATAAACATTGTCCAAAATTTCAACAGGCGTTGTTACAAACCGTGCATCAAACCGCGAACGTAGATCTTCATCAAAAGTATTGTACAAATAATACTGGATTACTTTGCGTCCCAGGTAAGCACCGCTTCCTTCATCTCCCAAAACATAACCAATACCCGGGCTATTTTTTACGATTTTTTTGCCATTATAATAACAGGAGTTGGAGCCGGTGCCTAAAATACAAGCTATGCCTTTTTCAACACCGCAAACTGCACGTGCAGCGGCCATCAGGTCTGTTTGCACTTCAATATTGGCTTCAGGAAAAACTTGCTTTAAAGCTTTTTTTACACTTCTTGCATTTTCCGGGTTGGCGCAACCAGTTCCATAATAATTTACTTCTTCAACAACAATATTTTTTAGCTTACTTGCCAGTTCATCCTTCACCAGTTCTAAAATTTGCTGGGTGTTTAAAAAATAAGGACTGATGCCTTGCGTAAACAAAGTTTTCTTTTTTCCTTTATTTACCAAAACCCATTCGGCTTTAGTGGCTCCGCTATCGGCGATTAGTGTTACAGGCATTGGGCTTGCTTAAAGTATTGTTGAAATATCAGGCAAAACCGCATCATTATTTCAAATGGGCTATTTTGCAACATTTTACAAAAGTAACGGCAGACGATGAAGAATAGAAAATTACAAGTTTGGTTACCCTTGATTTTCTCGTTGGTGATGATATCCGGGATGTTCTTTGGTTTTAAGCTGCACCAGCAAACAGGTAGCACCAAAGGTTTTTTTAAGAAGGACAGGCGCAGCTCTTTGCAGGAAGCACTTGACCTGATACGTTCAAGATATGTTGATTCGGTAGGCATTGATTCTTTGCAGGACGATGCCATGCAAGGTTTGATGAACCAGCTTGATCCCCATTCCATTTATATCCCGGCTTCTGATTTGGGCGATGCAAATGAAGATATCATTGGAAATTTTGAAGGCATTGGTGTGGAGTTTAATATTTTCCAGGATACCGTACATGTTTTATACGTAGTGCCCAATGGCCCAAGTGATAAAGCCGGTTTACAAACCGGTGATATGATCTTAAAAGTTGATGATTCATCAATTGTAAGTAAAACTTTACCAAGTGCGGAGATCAAAAAAATGATTCGCGGCGAAGCGGGCTCCAAAGTAAAATTGAGTATTTTAAGAAATAATACGGTTCAATATTTTTATGTAACAAGGGGCACCATTCCTATTCCATCTTTAGATGCCGCTTACATGATCGATTCATCAATTGGGTATATTAAACTCAATAAGTTTTCCGAGACAACGTACCGCGAGTTCATGCAATCGATGGAAAAGTTGCAGGCAAAAGGAATGAAAAGCCTGATTTTGGATATTCGTGGAAATGGTGGCGGGCTTGTAAGCCAGGCAACAAACATAGCAGATGAATTTATTGATGGCGATAAATTAATTGTTTACACGCAAGGAACCAATACCGATAAACGAGAATACAGGGCCGGCAAAGAAGGGGTTTTTGAAAAAGGAAAGCTGGTGGTTTTGGTAGATGAATTATCGGCAAGTGCCAGCGAAATTTTAGCGGGTGCTTTGCAGGATTCTGACAGGGCAACGATTATTGGCAGAAGAACTTTTGGTAAAGGCCTCGTACAGGAGCAATATGGGTTAAGCGATGGTTCGGCCATTCGCCTTACTGTTGCCCGTTATTTTACGCCTTCCGGCAGAAGCATTCAGCGACCTTACGATAAAGGCAAGAAAATATACATGGACGAATTATTGGAACGTTACAATAATGGCGAAATGATGCATGCAGATTCATTTCATGTAAATAAGGATAAAGCTTTTCAAACCACAAACGGGAGAACGGTTTATGGCGGCGGCGGAATCATGCCTGATGTATTTGTACCAATGGACTCGAGTCTTTATATACATAGCATTACAAAGCTGTACCTGGAAGGCAGGTTCAACAATTTTGTGTACAAATATTATATGGCGCATTTGCCCGAGTGGCAGAAATATAAATCGCCGGCAGAATTTGCGGCGAAATTTAATAACACCGAAGATGCCTGGAAACAATTGGTTGTTTATGCAATGAAGGACAGCATTAATTTAAGCATCGTTCCACAAGAAGATAAACAGGAAATACAGGACCGCATAAAAGCTTACCTGGCAAGGTTCCGTTGGCGTACACAAGGCTTTTACGAAGTTTCAAATTCGGTTGATGATATTGTAAAAACTGCAATAAAAGAATTGAAAAAATAAAAAAATGGCGTCTTTTGGACGCCATTTAAATTTGTAAGCAGTTGGTTTTAGATGCTATTACGTTCAGTTAACCATTCCTTTTTTTCTACTGCATAGGAACCAATTAAACCTAGTCCGCCGCCTATTGCAATCAAAGCAAAGTAAACGGGTTCGTGGTCTTCGCCTGCCATGTTATAGTCAATCATATAAGCTATAAATAAACCTATACCTGCGCCCAGGAAAAGCAAACCTGCTTTTAAACTACGAAAAGGTGCCGGGCGGTTGGCATATTGTTTTGGATTCATGCCTTTTTCGATCATGGCCATATTTTCTCTTGTTTTAAGATAGATGATCCCAAAGATCATAGCAAACATGGCAATGGGAACTAAAATGGGTACTAACATTTCTGCGCCGTTCATAAAATAAATTTTTATTTTTTAAGATGTTGTTTGGTTGTTGTTTTATCTGACGACCTATTTTTTTGTAAGGTTACAGGTTTTTCAACATTTTTTTTAAAGAACTAATTACAATGGATAAGACTACACGCTAATAAAACAGGTTACAGGTCATATTAGTTTTGAATTACCAATTGGAAACTTTGTATTCAGTGTATCCTTTTCCCATTCCTAATTAATAAATCCAATTCCATTTTCCTTTACCTGTAGCATTATATTACTGCTGTACAAGAGTGCGACGCAAGGGACGATAATAGTAGTACCATTGCTAAGTGCAAAAAATTGTTTGAACTTTGTACAGACAACCAGGTAGATCATACGGATCATCTACCAAAAACTAACAACCTGTAACCTGCAGCTACAATAAGTAGTCTTAATATAGGAATGCACACCGGAACATCTGATACAGACATAATTGGACTTGTATTAAAAGGAGATCAGAATGCCTATGCGGTACTGGTGGAACGTTATCAAAACCTGGTATTTACCATTGCCCTGAGGTATGTAAAAAGCCGAGAGGATGCCGAAGAAGTGGCGCAGGATGTTTTTATAAAAGCCTATCGATCGCTGGCAGATTTTAAAGGAACCGCAAAATTCAGCACCTGGCTTTATACCGTGGCCACAACAACGTGTATTACATTTTTACGAAAGAAAAGATTGGATGTTCAATCGCTGGATAATGAAAAAGTATTTGCAACAGCAGATAATATTGATGGTGGTATGAGCGCTAACCAGGTAGAACAAAAAAGCCGTGTAAACATGGTAAATGAAGCGATTAAATTGCTTAGCCCTGATGATGCGCAAATAATTACCTTGTTTTACAAAGGTGAACAGACATTGGAAGAAATAGCGCAAATACTTGGCAAAGAAACGAACACCGTAAAAGTGCAATTGCACAGGGCAAGAGGCCGGCTTAAAGAAAAAATGGAACGCCATTTTAGTGCAGAAGTAAAAGATATTTATTAACTAGTTTAAAAGTTATTATGATGGATGCAAATAATATTCATGATCCTGCAGCACTGGAAATGGAAACCCGGTTGTGGGAATATATTGATGGAGAGCAGAACGACCAGCAGCGAAATGAAGTGCAGCAACTGATTGCTGAAAACAGCCAGTGGCGCATGAAATATGAAGAATTGCTGGATGTGCATAGTTTAATGAAAGGTGTTGAACTGGAACAACCATCCATGCGCTTTACAAAAAACGTAATGGAAGAAATTGCCAAATACAATATTGCTCCTGCTACTAAAGCTTACATCAACAAAAAGATCATCTGGAGCATTGGCGCCTTTTTTATAATTATGATCGTTGGATTTATTGTGTATGGTTTTAGCCAGGTTGATTGGTCTGCAGGCAGTAGTTCGAAAAGTTATATAGGAATTGATTTTTCGGAACTGGATTACAGTAAAATGTTCAACAACACTTATATAAACCTATTTATGATGTTGAATATTGTATTGGGGCTTATGCTGCTCGATCGTTTTTTAAGTATAAAGAAAAAAGACTTTCAAAACAGGGTGATACATTAACCGATATAAAAAAAAGAGATGAATTTTTCATCTCTTTTTTATTTCATCAATTGTTTCTATTAATCTTTAAACTTCTTTTTAAGATCCATTAGTTTGCTTTGAAATGAATTGAGGGGTTCTGCTTTTTTTACAATGTTTTTGTTTTGCTGAACAGGTTTTCGTTCTGTGGACACAACATTTTGAGCAGGTGTGGTTTGGTCTTTCATTGTCAATGCGATCCTTTTCCTTGCTACATCTACTTCGGTTACAGTAACCATAACCTTTTGGTTCAACTTAACCACCTGGTTTGGATCGGAAACGAATTTATTGGCCAGCTGTGATACATGCACCAAACCATCCTGTTTAACGCCAATGTCGACAAATGCACCAAAGGCTGTAATGTTGGTTACAATACCTGGTACCTGCATCCCGGGCTTTACATCATCTATACTTTTGATTGTATTGTCAAAATTAAATTCTTCGATCTGCTCACGTGGGTCACGACCAGGTTTTTCCAGTTCTTTTAAAATATCTTCTATGGTAAAAGCACCAATTGTTTCGGTTATGTATCTTTCCTTTTTAATTTGTTTTCTCAGTTCCGATCTTTTAATTAATTCTTCTAAACTTCCTTGAACATCCTTTGCCATTTGCTCCACAACGGGATAACTTTCCGGGTGCACAGAGGATGCATCCAATAAATTTTCGGCGCCGGGTATGCGCAAAAAGCCTGCACACTGTTCAAATGATTTTGGTCCCATTAGGGGAACTTTTTTTAATTCGTTCCTGCTTTTAAAGGGTCCATTTATCAACCGGTATTGAACAATATTGCTGGCAAGTGTGGATGATATGCCTGATACATATTGCAACAAATGTTTGGAAGCTGTATTTACATCAACGCCAACAAAGTTTACTGCACTCTCCACCACCCTATCTAAAGCCTGTTTTAATTTTATTTGATTCACATCGTGCTGGTATTGTCCAACGCCTATTGACTTCGGATCGATCTTCACCAGTTCACTTAATGGATCCAGCAAACGGCGACCGATACTAACGGCGCCCCGAACGGTTATATCCTGGTCTGGAAATTCTTCTCTTGCTGCTTCGGAAGCAGAATAGATGGATGCGCCACTTTCATTAACCTGAAACACACTTACCGGTTTGCCGAAATCTATGCTGCGCACCAAAGTTTCTGTTTCCCTTCCTGCTGTACCATTACCAATTCCAATGGCTTCAATATCGTATTTGGCAACAAGCTTTTTTAATTCGGCAACACTTTCCTGCCAGGCATTTAGCGGGGGATGCGGGTAGATTGCAGTATTATAAACCAATGCACCCTGCGCATCGAGACACACAAGTTTGCAACCGGTACGAAACCCCGGATCGAGTGCTAACACCCGCTTTGAGCCCAATGGCGACGCTAATAAAAGCTGGCGTAAATTTTCTGTAAATACATGAATGGCCTCTTCATCGGCTTTGTTCTTACTTTCTAACCGGAATTCATTTTCAATAGAAGATTTCAATAACCGGTTATAAGCATCTTCCACTGCTTTTTTCACTTCCTGCCCGGCAGCGTTAGATGCTTTTACAAACAAACGTTCCAATTCTTCGACGGCAATGGTTTTGTCAATGATGATATCCATTAACAAGTAACCTTCTTTTTCACCGCGCCGTATCGCCAGGATTCTATGTGAAGGACTTTGAGCCAGCGATCCGCTGAACTCGAAATAATCCCTGTATTTCTGTGCTTCTTCTTCGTCTTTTTTTGATGATAATACTTTTGAAGAAATGGTTGCCGTTTGCGCAAAAAGCTGTCGTATGGTTGCACGAGCTTGTTCGTTTTCACTTATCCATTCTGCAATAATATCCCTGGCTCCTTGCAATGCTTCTTTAGTATCGGCTACTTGTTCATTTACATATTTCAATCCCTCAGTTTCCGTATCAATTGCAGTTTGTTCAAAAATAATTTTTGCCAATGGTTCCAAACCTTTTTCAATGGCCTGCACAGCCCTCGTCTTACGCTTTGGTTTAAAAGGCAGGTAAATATCTTCTAGTTCGGTAGCGCTAAAACTATCTGCAATACGCTTATTTAATTCAGGCGTTAGTTTGCCTAGTTCCGTAATTGTTTTAATTACTGTTTCTTTTCTCTTTTCCAGGTCAGTGAAGTAGTCTATTTTTTCTACAACATTTCCAATCACAACTTCGTCAAGGTTGCCGGTCACCTCTTTGCGGTAACGAGCCATAAAAGGAATTGTTGCCCCTTCCGACTGTAATTGATAAATAGATTGTGCCTGTTTTACAGATAATTTAAGGTCTTCGGCTATTCTTTGGATATACTTCTGTTCCATGTTCACAATTTGCTTTAAGGGCTGCAAATCTAACCGACCGTAAGCATTTATTTTTTTTGTTTATTAAGAACAGTTTATTTAAAAATGCGATCTGCATTCTGCAAATCAGGCTTTAGATTTTACTTTTTGGCTGGCTGGTTTGTTTTTTGATTAAGTATTTAAAAATTAAAAATGCCTGAAGGTCCATCGCTTGTTATTTTAAAAGAAGAAATACAACCTTTTATAGGAAAAAAGATATTGGCGGTTAGCGGAAACTCCAAACAGGATATTCAACGATTGAAAAATCAAAAAATAATTGATTTTAAAAGCTGGGGCAAGCACTTTTTAATTTGTTTTAAAACCTTTTCTGTCCGCATTCATTTTTTGCTTTTTGGTAAATACATGATAAACGAACGTAAAGAGGCTGTGCCCCGCTTGCGCCTTGAGTTTGCCAAAGGAGAAATAAATTTTTATACGGTTTCTGTTCAATTTATTGAAGATCCCCTCGATGAAATCTATGATTGGTCGGCAGATGTAATGAATGACGAATGGGATGCAAAAAAAGCCCGGAAAAAGCTAAAAGCAATACCTGAAGTTTTGGTTTGCGATGCTTTGCTCGATCAAAAGATATTTTCAGGTGTAGGTAATATTATAAAAAATGAAGTATTGTACCGCATAAAAGTGCAACCAGAAACCAAGGTTGGCGACCTGCCTGCCAAAAAATTAAATGAATTGATAAAAGAAGCACGCAATTATTCGTTTGATTTTTTAGAATGGAAAAAAGAATACACACTTAGGAAACATTGGCTGGCACACACCAAAAGAGTTTGCACAAGAGATGGCAACCCGAT
>JAKFCI010000465.1:0-16644 GCA_036676725.1 Chitinophagaceae bacterium | reverse complement strand
CACCCTAATAACACCACTGCGGCACATTTAAAAATGTTGCATAGTGTTGGTTTCAGGCGCATTAGTTACGGGGTTCAGGATACGAATAAAGAAGTTCAACAAATCATTAATCGAATTCAGCCTTTTGAAAATGTAAAAACGGCAACCGAACAAGCCCGTGAAATTGGTTTTAACTCGGTAAATTTTGATCTGATTTATGGCTTGCCGCTTCAAACAATGGAGAGCATTGAGCAAACAATTAAAGAAGTGATTACGCTCAAACCTGACCGCATTGCATTTTACAGTTATGCGCATGTTCCATGGACAAGCAGGGCGCAAAGGCTTTTTAATGAATCACATCTTCCCACTCCGGATCAAAAAATTCAATTGTATTTAAAAGGTAAGCAGCTTTTACTGGAAGCCGGTTATTTTGATATTGGTATGGACCATTTTGCCTTACAAACCGATGAATTATTTAAAGCCAGGGAGGAGGGTAAACTACATCGCAATTTCATGGGTTATACAACCCAAAATACAGGACTGTTATTGGGATTAGGGGTTTCAGCTATTAGTGACACAGGAACTGCTTTTGCCCAAAATAATAAAACATTACACGACTATTACAAAGCAATGGATGCCGGGGAATTAGCAGTAAAAAAAGGTTACTTTTTAAATGAGGAAGATGTTGATTTCCGACGCTACATTTTAGATATCGCTTGCAAGAGCAGCACGGTGTTTCAACCCAAACACATGGAATTATTAAACCAATATACGTTTCCACGACTGGCTTCTTTAGCTGGTGATGGTTTTATTAAGTGGGATAGAAGTGGCCTGGAATTGACTCCCATTGGTCACAGCTTTATTAGAAACGTTTGTGCTGCATTTGACCTTCACCTTCTTCGCACTTCAAACGAAGAACCCACTAAGAAAAAGTTCAGTAATGCCATTTAAAAATTGAGTAAAATCAGTTTTCTTAAAAATGCCAATCATATTTTTTAGCTGAAGGAAATAACAGTTTTGCATTCTAAATTATTCAAATGGAAACAACATACAATCAAACAAGTACAGTAAATTATACAACATCGGTTTTAAAAAGAGGAAGCCTTTCAAAATTTATATGGTGGTGTGATGGACAGGAAACCTACCGCTTTGGTTGGTTAGGTGCTATCATTGCCTTTCATGGCTGTGTGCTAACGCCAATCACTTTATTTGCGGTTATATTATCCGGTTCCAATATCTGGTTGTTTAGTGCCGCAATTGTTGCCATGGGCATGTCGTTGGTTACAAATCTTGCAGCGATGCCAACTAAAGTTACTATCCCGGTTTTCTTTTTAAGTATCATAATCGACATAGTGATTATTTCCATGTGTATCGTTTCCGGTTTTTCACTAGCTGCTGCATTTTTATAATTAAGAGTTTGGATTTTTTGTTTTAGTTAATAACAAGCGCTGTTGCAAAAGCTTCAGCGCTTTGTAATTGTTAGCAGGTTTATTTTTTAAAAAATGCTGTCAGGTTTTATAAATAAAAAAGATCCATAAAATGTTATGGATCTTTTTTTAAACCAGCTATAGAATTTTATTAGATCAATTCTACGCTGCGTTCTACAAAGGCAGTTAGATCGGCGCCTTTTAGCATGCCCTGAGATAACAATGCAAGGTCAAACGCCTGCTTGGCTAAAACCTCTTGTTTTTCTTCGGTCTCTTCTGCTAATATGCGACTCACTAATTTATGGTTACCATTAATAGACACTTTATAGCTGTCCGGTAACGAACCATAAAAATTCATTCCGCCACCGCCGCCCATGCGGGCCATATCTTTCATCCTGCGCATCCATTCTTCCATCGTAATATGTACGGGAAATTCTTCTCCGGCAAGGCTTTCGACTTCCACCTTCATATCTTTATTGTTGATGGCTTTTTCAAAAATTTCTTTAACCTTTTTAGTTTCTTCTTCTGTTAAAGGATGTTGTGATGCATCTTCTTTAGAAATTAATTTATCTAAAACATCCGCATCAACACGCTTCAATGATGTTTTCTCCAGTTTAGTTTCCAAATGCTGAATAAAATGGTTGTCAATGGGAGAATTCATTTCTAAAACATCATAATTCTTATTGTGCGCTGCACGAATAAATGAATGTTGTTTTTCTTTATCGCCGGTATATAAGTAAACAACCTGCCCGTTTTTATCCGTTTGAAAATCTTTAACCTTCGCGTTGTATTCTTCCAGTGTATAATGTTCGTTGTTGGTATTTGTAAGTAATAAAAAGTCCTTGGCTTTCTCGTAAAACTTCTCTTCCGATAAAGCACCATATTTTACAAACAATCCAATATCACCCCATTTCTCTTCGTATGCTTTACGGTCTTTTTTAAATAATTCGCTAAGCTTATCGGCAACTTTACGTGTTATGTAAGCATTGATCTTTTTTACATTACTATCTGCCTGCAAAAACGAACGGCTAACATTAAGCGGAATGTCTGGAGAATCGATGACACCATGCAAGAGCATTAAAAATTCGGGAACAATATCTTTTACTTCATCTGTAATAAATACCTGGCGGGAAAATAGTTTGATCTTGTTTCGTTGTACTTCAAAATCATTTTTCAATTTTGGAAAATACAATACACCAGTTAAGTTAAATGGATAATCAACATTCAAGTGTATCCAAAAAAGCGGGTCTTCTGAAAAAGGGTATAGCTCTTTATAAAAATTTAAATAATCTTCATCCTTTAATTCTGTTGGTTGTTTTGTCCAAATAGGGGAAGTGTTGTTTATGATGTTGGGAACTTCAACAGATTTATATTTTGGTTTTCCTTCCTCATCTACACCGTCTTCTTCGCTTTCGGTTTTGGTACCAAATTGAACAGGGACAGGTAAAAATTTGGCATATTTATCAAGAATTTGCTGCAAGCGATGTTTTTCTAAAAATTCTTCGCTTTCGCTGTTAATGTACAATATAACGTCTGTACCTCTTTCGGTGCGGTTCCCTTCGGTAATTTCAAATTCGGTACTTCCATCACATATCCAGCGTGCCGGTTCAGCACCTTCCTGGTATGATAAAGTTTGTATTTCTACTTTGTCCGCAACCATAAATGCAGAATAAAATCCAAGTCCAAACCGGCCTATGATCTCGTTGGCATCTTTGGCTTCTTTGAATTTTTCCATGAACTCTGTAGCACCGGAAAAGGCGATCTGGTTTATATATTTTTTTATTTCTTCTGCGGTCATTCCAAGACCTTTATCACTTATAGTGATTGTTTTTGCCGCTTCATCTACTGAAATTTCAACTTTTAAATCTCCTAACTCGCCATTGTATTGACCAAGGGAAGCAAGTCTTTTGATTTTTTGCGTAGCATCAACTGAGTTACTTACAAGCTCTCTTAAAAATATCTCGTTATCAGAATATAAAAACTTTTTAATTATCGGGAAAATGTTCTCTGTATGAATGGAAATGGTTCCTTTCTCCTGTACCATAAAGAATGTATTTATTTTTTAGTTTACGCACCATGGTAGCAAGCCTCGTTCCAAAGCAAAAATTTTGACAGATTGACAGGAAAGGATTGATTTATAATTGTTTGCAATATTACTTTTCAATTCAAATCAATTAAAAAAGAAATGCAACGATGAAAAATTTGAGAATTCTGTACTAAAGGTTGTATATGATTTTTTTTCACTTTGATAAATTTTATTACTGTTGAGTTTATACAGGCATCATACTTGTTAATGCTTAGGAGATAAATAATGATAATTTTAAATAAGAGATGTATGAAAAAGACAATTTTATTAAGCTGGTTAATTGGTGGAAGTGTCACTTTGTGGGCACAGGATTCATTGCAAAGGGCGGCTTCAGATTCGATGAAAATGACGACAACTGATACTTCTCAGGCAATGAATACAACTACTTACAATGCTTACGCAACCACCACTGCAAATGTTCCTTCTAGCGTGCAAAACACTTTTATGAAAGAATACCCGGCAGCCGGCAATACAACCTGGCAGCAAACTGCGGATGGTTATAAGGCAACTTATACAACAGGAGGTCGTAACATGCATGTTTATTATGGAAGAAACAATGCAAGTTATGCAGTGGCTTTGCCCGTTTTACAAACCTATGTTCCGGAAGAAGTGGTAGCAAAAGCGATAAGTAATTATCCAAATGATCTTTATGCTATAACCATGATTAAAGGTTTGGATAGCCAGGATGTTTACGGGGTTACACTTTTAAACAGTGGTGGCGAAACAAAAATGGAATGGATGGCAATGGATGGTTCGCCGATATTAAATGTATTTCGCACGGACACAGATAGCATGATGATGAATCAACCGCAAACCATGCCTTCGGCAACTGATACCTCTCATATGAATATGAATATGACGGATACTACAAGCGTTACCAGCGATACGATGCAACACAATATGAATACAATGGATTCAACTATGCATCGTGATTCGTTAAATGCACCACAGATGAATGATGAAGGAAGTCAGAATAATAATAATTCGGCACCTTTAAATAACCCGGCTACAGATTCAACAAATTCTTCTAGCCCGGCAATTACACCCAATAACAGCGACAGTACAAACAAAAAAACGCCAAATAAATAAGCGAATTATAAATCCCAGTAAGAATCATCTAATAAATGCCATCGAAAGATGGCATTTTCTTTATAAAACCATGACTAATTTATCCTGGTAGAAACACCATGCTGGTAGGCAAAACGCATAATTGCCCTATTGGTCTGTGTCGAACTTAAAAACAAGCGAAACTTTTTATCTCCTGCTGTAATAATAAGAAGGGCTGTATTCGGTGGTATGGATCCTAAGTTTTCTGCAATCATTTCTATTTGTTGAAACGGATTGTTCGGTTCAACTTTTACAAAAATGGTGATTGGCTTTGCGCTTAAGCGCTGGTTAGAAACTACTACGTTTTTATTCACTAAAACCGTAATTGAATCGCCGTCAATTTCACCATTGTCATAAAAATCTAAACGAATTGAACCTGTATCTGTATTTATTTGTGGGGGCGCTTTAAAAATTGATTCTTTTATCCTCGATAATGCAATTGTTCCCGGCGCACAAAGTGCTCCTGTTCCTAAGATTGATCCGGACCATTCACCCTCAAGTATTTCTGTATTTTCTGATTTTTTGTAGGTTAAATTGTATTTTTTAATGCAGATAACACAAGTTGTTGGTATTTGGTAGGCCGTAACCCCACCTTCCTGAAGTATCAGTGAATGATTGTCTTTATTGTAGAATCCTGTCAGGTCTTTCCTGATAAAATTATTTACATCAAGGTATTGATAGGACGTACCAATGACCGTTTCACCTGAAATTGTAATTTGAAGTTCAATATTATTTTCACCAAAGCAGCCACCTTTCATAGTCAGCATGCCTTTCCAAAATCCGTTTAAATCCTGGGCAGAGAGCAACATGAATTGGAAAAAGGTAAAAACAACAATCAGCAGGCATTTTTTCACAATAGAAGTTACCTATCATTTTCTATAGAAAAATGTAAAATTATTCAAGCGACAAACACTATAGAATATTACCTTTTCTATTCAAATAAAATGCGATCCCTCATTTTATCAATATTTAAGGATTTTGCGGTAATAATTTATGGTATAAAAAGTTGATCAAATCAATTACAAGTCAAAGGTTTACAGATATAGTTTTTATTTGTTCAATAAATGAAGTAATTATGCGCAAATTTTAAGTTTCGATAATATTCCCATAATATGAAAATTACAGTTGTTGGTACAGGTTACGTTGGACTCGTTTCCGGAACCTGTTTTGCAGAAACCGGAAATACGGTAACCTGTGTAGATATAGATGAAAATAAAGTTGCGAAACTGGCAGCTGGTGAAATAACAATTTATGAACCCGGTCTGGAAAAATTATTTCAACGTAATTTAAAAGAAGAGCGTTTATTATTTACAACTGACCTGGCAAAAGGTATAGAGGAAGCCCAGATCATTTTTCTTGCCTTACCTACGCCGCCCGGCGAAGATGGATCAGCGGATTTAAAATATGTTTTAGGTGTTGCCAAAGAAATCGGCAAATTATTGACAGATTATAAAGTAATCGTTAATAAAAGCACGGTGCCTGTTGATACAGCCGAAAAAGTAAGAAAAGCAATTGCAGAAAATTACGCTGGCGAATTTGATGTGGTATCAAATCCTGAATTTTTAAGGGAAGGAGTTGCTGTCGATGATTTTATGAAGCCAGATCGTGTAGTAATTGGTACTGGTTCCGAAAGGGCGAAAAAATTAATGAACGATCTATATGCCCCTTATGTGCGCCAGGGCAACCCGGTGATTTATATGGATGAACGTTCGGCTGAATTGACCAAATATGCAGCCAATGCTTTTCTTGCCACCAAGATCACCTTCATGAATGAAATAGCACAATTGTGTGAAAAGCTTGGTGCAGATGTGGACATGGTGCGTAAAGGAATTGGAAGTGATGAACGCATTGGCAAACGATTTTTATTTCCAGGTATTGGTTATGGGGGAAGCTGTTTTCCAAAAGATGTGCAGGCTTTGGTTAAATCTTCCACCGAAGTAAAATATGATTTCCAGATTTTGACTGCAGTAATGGATGTAAATGAAAAACAAAAACTTCATTTGCTGCCAAAGATCAAAGCTTACTTTAAAGGCAATTTAAAAGGAAAGCATTTTGCTTTGTGGGGTTTGGCATTCAAGCCCAATACTGATGATATTCGCGAAGCGCCTGCGCTTTATATTATTGATGCTTTGGTAAATGAAGGAGCAACTGTTTCTGCATTTGATCCTGAAGCAATGAAAAATGTAAAAGCAACCATCGGCGATAAAATAATTTATGCAGAAAGCCAGTACGATGCACTAACAGGTGCAGATGCCTTGATCATTGCAACTGAATGGAATGAATTTAGAACGCCTGACTTTTTACGCATTGTAAAGAATTTAAAAAGCAAAGCAATTTTTGACGGCCGTAATTTATTTGATACAACGGCTATTAAAGAACTTGGTTTTTATTACGAAAGCATAGGTCGTCCATCTTCGCTACAAATAAAAGATTAATTATGGGACAGCAGAAAAGAGTGTTGATCACAGGTGCGGCAGGTTTTTTAGGATCTCATTTGTGCGACAGGTTTATAAAGGAAGGTTGCCAGGTAATTGCAATGGACAATTTAATTACCGGCGACCTGAAAAATATTGAGCACTTATTTAAGTTGCAAAATTTTGAGTTTTATCATCACGATGTAACCAAGTTCATTCACATACCGGGTCACGTTGATTATATACTTCATTTTGCATCTCCGGCAAGCCCTATTGATTATTTAAAAATCCCCATTCAAACTTTAAAGGTGGGTGCAATGGGAACACATAATTGTTTGGGTTTGGCCAAAGCAAAAGGAGCAAGGATCTTAGTGGCTTCCACTAGTGAAGTTTATGGCGATCCATTGGTTCATCCGCAAACAGAAGAATATTGGGGCAATGTAAATCCCGTAGGTCCGCGTGGTGTATATGACGAAGCCAAAAGGTACATGGAATCGATTACTATGGCCTATCATACTTTTCATGATGTTGATACCCGTATTGTAAGAATATTCAACACCTATGGACCAAGAATGCGGTTGAATGATGGAAGAGCACTGCCTGCTTTTATAGGACAGGCTTTACGTGGTGAAGACATGACTGTTTTTGGAGATGGATCACAAACCCGTTCTTTTTGTTATGTTGATGATTTGATTGAAGGGATTTATAGACTTTTATTAAGTGATTATAAAATGCCGGTAAATATTGGCAACCCTGTTGAAATTTCTTTGAAAGATTTTGCTGAAGAAGTATTGGGATTAACCGGTGATAAAGTAAATATTATTTATAAAGCTTTACCGGCAGATGATCCTAAACAACGCAAACCGGATATTACTAAAGCCAGGGAAATTTTAGGATGGGAACCTAAAGTAGCAAGAAAGGAAGGATTGAAAATAACGTATGATTATTTTAAATCTTTACCGGAAGAAGAGTGGTACAAATTACCAAAGGAATTTATCAGGATCAAACATTAATGATAATAACGAATTGTTGCAAATGGCCAGGGTTAATTAAAAATCCTGGCCATTTTTTGTTCCATCAAGAAAAGGTCTGCTAAAACCATTGCTGTTACTGCTTCTAACACAGGAGGCACACGCAGGGCAATGCAAAGATCATGTCTTCCTTTAATGGAAAAAGTTTCAACCTCATTTGTTTCCCAATTCCAGGATTGTTGTTCTTTAGGTGTAGAAGAAGTTGGCTTGATTGCAATTCGAAAAACTAGGTCATTTCCATTGCTAATTCCACCAACAATGCCACCAGCATGGTTGGTGGCTGTTTGCCCGGATGCATTGATAATAGCATCATTATGTTCTGTACCAAACATTTTTGCTGCTGAAAAGCCAGCACCAAATTCAATCCCTTTCACGGCCGGAATGGAAAACACCGCATGTGCTAATAGCGATTCTACCGAATCAAAAAAAGGCTCCCCTAATCCAACAGGTAATCCAGCAACTTTGCATTCTATTATTCCCCCAACCGAATCTTTAGCATCGATAGCTTTTTGCAATCCTTTTTCAATATCATGCTCACCACCAACTTCCACGATGTTTGAAGTAATAGAAATTTCTTTTAATAATTTTTTAGCCACAACACCCGCAGCCACCAAGCAAACAGTAAGGCGTCCACTAAAATGTCCGCCACCTCTATAATCTTCAAAGCCCCCAAACTTTTTTGATGCCGTAAAATCTGCATGTCCTGGCCGGGGAATGGCTCTTTGTTTTTCGTAATCTGAAGATCTTGTATTCTTGTTTTCGAAAATGATGGTTAGTGGTGCACCTGTTGTTTTGCCTTCAAAAACCCCGGAATTAAAAATTGGTATATCATCTTCTTTGCGAGGAGTTGTGCCCTTTTGCATGCCGCCCTTACGACGCTCAATATCTATTGTAAAATCATTTTCGTTTATGGGCATTCCAGCAGGACATCCATCAATGATTATTCCAACCGATGGTCCATGCGATTCTCCAAAAATGGTAACCCTAAATAATTTTCCAAATGAATTCATGTATTCAATTATCGTTTAAAGATACTGCTGCACCAAGTTGTTGCAGGTGTTCAAAAAATTGCGGGTAACTTTTATTTATTGCTTCCGCCTCTTCGATTACGGTTGCGCCATCAGCTTTTAATGCAGCTACAGCGCATGCCATAGCAATACGGTGATCGTGGCGTGAATGAACAACGCTGCCTTTTACAGGTCCTCCTTTGATCATCATCAGGTCGTCCTGTAAAGTAATGTCAACATTCATTTTAGCAAATTCTTCCTGCAAGGTTAGTGCCCTGTTACTTTCTTTATGTGCTAACCTATTTACACCTTCAATTACTGTTGTTCCTTCGCAATAGGCAGCTAGTGCAACCAGTGGCGGAAATAGATCGGGGCAATGTTTTGCATTAAAATGAAAAGCCTTAAGGTTGCCGGGTTGAATGGTGATTTTTGATTCTTCAACACTCATGGTAGCACCCGCATCCATTAAAACTTGCAGGATAGCTTTATCTGCCTGTGTCGAGAAAACATCAAGCCCTTTCACTTCAATTTTTCCGGCAATTGCACCAGCCACTAATAAGAATGCAGCACCACTCCAATCGCTTTCTACACTATAATGTGTTGTTGCGCCATTTGACTTGTTTGTGACGATTTCATCAAAATAAAATTCCTGGTAATGGTGATTGACTGGCGTTTTTAAGCCAAAATGCTTCATGATGTTTAACGTAAGGTCAATATATGGCTTACTGTTTAAATTGTTTACATTGATGGTTGCATTTTTTGCGTCAGCCGCAGAATAAGCAAACAATAATCCTGTTAAATATTGAGAGGAAAGAGATCCATCAATAGTGATGTCTTTCACTTGTAAAGGACCTTGAAGTGAAATGGGAACATGACCATTGTTACTTTTTATTTTAATTCCCAAACCCGGTAAAACTTCATCAAAAAAATTCAGTGGTCTTGATAATAAACTTCCTGAACCGGAAATCTTTATCGGTTGATTTGCAGTGGAAGCAATAGAGGTAAACATACGAACGGAAAGACCACTTTCTCCGCACATTAATTCATTAGATACAGGATTAATTCCACTGCTTTTAATTAATATTTGGTCGTTTTTGTGCTCTATTGATGCGCCAAGTTGTTGAATAATATTTAAGGCAGCTTTATCATCAGCTGAAATACCCGGATTGCTTAATACAGTTGTTCCTTTTTTGATTAATGCAGCCGCACATGCACGTTGCATCGCACTTTTAGAGGCCGGGGCTGTAATGGTGCCTCTAATTAAAGAAGGCGAAACAGTTGCCACCATTATAATAAATTGTATAATTTTTCTAAAGAAATTTTTTCAATGTAGGCTTTACCAATGCTTTTTAAAAGAATAAAATTCACCAAATCATTTTCTCTTTTTTTATCACTTTGTAAAATGTCAAAAACTTTATTGTGGTTGTAACCTGCAGTTACCGGCAAACCATACTTGTCAATTAATTTTATCAACCTGTCTGCTTCTTTAAAAGAAGAATATTCCTGGGAAATTTTACCTGCAAAAGCCATCCCAATGGCAACGGCTTCTCCATGCGTTAAATCATATTGATTCTCCAAAGCATGCGCAAGTGTATGACCAAAATTCAACAACTTTCTATCTCCCTGTTCAAATTCATCTTTTTGAACAACCTTGGTTTTTAAAATGGCATTGCGTTGAATTAATAAAGCCGTTGATTGTATTTTCTTTTGATAAACAGATAATTTGTTGGCTTCTAATTCCTCAAACATGGCAGCGTCTTTAATTGCGGCATGTTTTATAATTTCTGCAAAACCATTTTGCCATTCTTTTTCAGGGAGTGTTTTTAAAAAATCCAAATCATGTAAAATGAAAGAGGGTTGTTTAATGCAACCAATCATATTTTTATAAAACCCTACATCTATCCCGTTTTTGCCTCCAATAGACGCATCTACCATAGATAGAAGCGTAGTCGGTACAAAACCAAATTGTATTCCCCTCATGTAAATACAACCAATAAAACCAGCCAGGTCACTAATTACGCCACCACCTACACCCACTAAAACTGTATTCCTGTCGGCGCCCATTTCAATTAATTGCCCGATAATCGAATCGACTGTTGCCTGCACTTTAAATTGTTCGCCAGGCTTTAGTACAATCGAGTTCCAGGGTTTGAATTTTTTTTCATGAGCCGTGTAAACATTTTCATCCGTAATAATTATTGTATTCTTTGGATCCGTAATGTCTTTCAGATTTAAAAAGCTGGAATCAAAATAATAATTGACGGAGGAATGAGAAAATTGGAATACTTTTTTTTGCATCATTGTAAAATGGAAGTTGCCGGATGGTTTTTACAAATGTAACAAATCAAATGTTCTGGAGTTAAGCTCCATCTTTATTCAAGTCAACGTTGCAGGTGCCGACTTAATAAATAACTTCGCTTTCATGAAAATTGATTTTCAAAAATATAAGGATGGTCTTGTTCCGGCAATAATACAGGATTTTGATACGCAGAAAGTCCTGATGCTTGGCTTTATGAACGAGGAAGCGTTGCGCAAAACCGAAGAAACCGGGTTGGTAACTTTTTACAGCCGATCTAAAAAACGGTTATGGACGAAAGGAGAGGAGAGTGGCAATCATTTACAACTAAAACAAATATTGCCCGATTGCGATAATGATACCCTATTGGTTAAGGCACAACCAACCGGGCCTGTTTGCCATACCGGCGCCGATACCTGCTGGAGTGAAAGAAACCACAAAGAAGATTTTTTGTATTACCTGGAGGATATCATAAAACTCAGGCGTAAAAGTACTGATGAGGGCTCCTACGTAAAATCACTATTTGATAAAGGAATTAATAAAATTGCGCAGAAGGTAGGGGAAGAAGCTGTGGAATTAGTGATAGAATCAAAAGACGTTAACCAAGCGTTATTTTTGGGCGAAGCAGCAGATCTTCTCTTTCATTATTTATTATTATTGCAAGCTAAGAACTGTTCGCTCGCTGACGTAGTAGATGTTTTGCAGCAACGGCATCAATCAAAATAATATGAAAAAGGTTTTTTTTATCCTTAGTTTATTACCTACTCTTTTATTTGCGCAATCAACCGGGTTTGTTGTTACAGGAAATATAGAAGGATTGAAAGATGGTGAAGTAAAAATTACTTCTACCCAAAACAATAACCAATTAGTGGCGCAGGCGCCTATAAAGGCTGGTGCTTTTTTAGTTAAAGGCAACATTCCGGAGCCAGGTCTTTATTGGATCACCCTGGGTGGCGAACAACCGCAACACATTTACCTTGAAAATAAATCGATCAAGGTTTCAGGATCACAAAAAAATATCAAGAATATTAAAATTGAAGGATCGAAATCACACAACGAATTTGATGATTTCCGAAAAGTATTCAACCCTTTAATTGGCGAGTTAAATGCCGCCGCCGCACTGGTACAAAAAGCGGAAAACGACAAAAAGCGTGAAGCTTTCATGAAAAACTATGATTCGTTAAGTAAAAAAGTGAACGAGGAAGTGGGAAAATTCGTAGCAGCCAAACCAGCTTCTTATGTTACACCTTTTGTACTTTTTGTAACGGCGCAGGTAAACGATGATATTGCTTTAATGGAGCAACGCTACCAAATGCTTGACGCCTCCATTCGCTCTTCTGGCATTGGTAAGGCTTTATTCGAATATATAAATTATAATAAAATGGGTGCCTTAGGTTCTGTGGCCCCGGATTTTACACAAAATGATGTTGATGGCAATCCAGTCACTCTTTCTTCTTTTAAGGGGAAATATGTGTTGGTAGATTTTTGGGCCAGCTGGTGTAAGCCTTGCCGCCAGGAAAATCCAAACGTTGTTAAAGCCTATAATAAGTTTAAGGATAAAAATTTTACGATCCTAGGTGTTTCACTCGACCAGCAAAAAGAATCTTGGGTTAAAGCAATTGAAAAGGATGGATTGAAATGGGCGCAGGTAAGCGACCTTCAATCATGGAACAACGCGGTTGCGCAACAATATAGAATTTCAAGTATTCCACAGAATTTCCTTATCGATCCCAATGGTAAGATCATTGCGAAAAATTTACGCGAAGAAGCATTGCAATCAAAACTTTGTGAAATACTCGGTTGTGATTAATCTCTTTGACTTCATTTGTTAATCAATATTATAAGACACTTACTTTAAAAGGTAGGTGTCTTTTTTTTAATCACCATTTAAAGATTAATAATTTTCTACATTGAATTTTTGAAAACTTATTATTAATTCAATCGCATTAAATTTTTATAGAAGTGATTGATATTCAGGTGTGTTCATCGTTCAATCCTGTTTTTATATTGGTATCATAAGAAAGCTACGTACTGTATTTATCAACAATACGTAGTTCTACTATTGTTTTAGTGAATAACTGCTCTTATTTTTACCTCGGTTTTTCATAGGATATTGGATTTTAAACGGGGCTGAATTTCTATTCTGGCCCCTTTTTTATTTTAAGCCTCTTTCTTGCTTCATTTTAGTAGAACTCCTACATAATTTTCCTCGTTTTTAGTAGATGTACGAAGTCGTAAGTAATTACCATAATTGAAAATTAGGGCATTAGTCCGATTGTGGGTGAAGCTTGCAGGGACTACTTTTACACCAGAAGTTGATTGATGCATAATCAATCAAAAACCAAATCCTAAGAAAGCCGAAGCTGGCTAACCACCAGTATAAATCCAATATCAATCAACTTCTTTTTTTTGAAGCATGAAAACCAAATTTTTATCCATTATCCTAACGAAGTCCGTTTTTAATCCTTGAGTCCTAAGAAAACTTTATCCAACCCTAAGAGAAACTAAGGCGTCCGTTTCCGACAGACAAAAAATTTCAAATTAAGCGCCTTATAAAAAGATCCCCTGAAAAAGGGGATTTTTTTTGTTCCTATTGAATTCTGCTTCAACACTAATCACCAACGCCATGGTATGTTATTTGAGTCATATGCTTAAAATGATATTATGAACAAGGCAATTGTAGAGAAAAGGCAAGCATCAGCAAATGAAGAACGCGAATTATCGCATAATGTATTTCTTGTGGCACCCGGTGTATACAGGATGAAGGACCTGTTTGTAAATGTTTTTATCATTCAAGATGCCGATGCAACAGGTTGGGTTTTAGTCGATGCAGGTTTAAAATCTTCGGCTCCAAAGATCAAATTAATGGCGCAGGAATTATTTGGCAGTAAGGGTAGTGTACCGAAAGCTATTATTATGACCCATGCACATTTCGATCATCGTGGATCATTACAACAACTTGTTGAAGAATGGAATGTACCGGTTTATTGTCATCATATGGAACGGCCATACCTAACGGGTAAATCATCTTACCCTCCTCCCGATCCTTCGGTAGGCGGAGGCATGATGGCAACTCTTTCATTTATTTTTCCCAAATCTCCAATAGATATAGAGGAACATTTAATGGAATTGCCTGAAGATGGCAACATTCCCGGCCTTGAAGACTGGAGATGGATACACACGCCAGGTCATTCACCCGGGCATATAAGTTTGTTCAGGGAAAAAGATGGTGTACTGGTGGCGGGCGATGCTTTTGTTACAACGATGCAAGAGTCAGTTATTTCAGTGGCGACCCAGGCCAAATTAATTTCCGGACCTCCAAAATATTTTACGCCGGATTGGGGTGCAGCGGCTCGTTCGGTAAAAGAATTAGCATCTTTAGAACCAAATGTGATCATTACCGGTCATGGACAAGCCATGTATGGAGATGAAGCAAGAAAAGATTTGCATAAACTTGCCCGTGATTTTTGGAAAATGGGTATTCCTGCAACTGGCCGATATGTAAAGGAAGCGGTAGAATTTAATGAGAATGGCGTGCCCACGCATATTCCGGCTCCAAAGGGAATCATGTTAAAGCGACTTGCGGTTGCGGCAGGACTAATGGCATTAGGTTATATTATTTATAAGCAAAGACGTCATACTACAGGGGTTAATAAAACTTTATCGAAACAGCTTGGAAAAGCTTTAATGGTTAGTTCCTACGGAGCACTTGGCGCAGTTGCGCCGGCATCGCCTTCTGTTCCAAATATTCCTTTGATACCTGCAATATAAATCGGGTGCTCATATTTGATTGCGCCGTCTTATAGACGGCGTAATTTTTTGTAAAAAAAAGGATGCTCAAGAGAGCATCCTTAAAAATTCTTGTGTTCTACTATTATTTTATATTGAACAACTTACCTGTCGTTTGTTTGCCGTTCATTTTAAAAATGTAAAACAATGTGGTCCTGTTCATTGCCGGCACATTGTATTCAACAGTTTGTTTCCTGTTGGCATCAATATAGCCACTAAATACAGTTGTAACTTTTTGTCCCAAAGTATTATAAACTTCAAGTGCAGCCTGTCCTGATTGTGATGACCCTAAAGTGAATATTACCTTATTTGTATAAGGATTAGGATATGCTTTTACCTGAATGTTTGCAATATTTTCATTTAGAAGTCCAAGTGTTGTATTTTGAACTGAACCAGCAGTTACCAGGATTTCTGGACATAATAAATTCGTATTATACGATCCTACGTATTGCCTGTATTCATCAAATCCGCGATTGATCGCATCTTCTGCACCGCTAACTTCTGAATAGCTGGGAACCTTAAAACCACCTACTGTAGTTCCTGGTAATAGTATACCCCCTAAAAGATCGTTAGCCAAATCCAGAAGATCGTCTACCGTTGCGTCAATGGTTCCCCCCTTTGTAAGGTATTTTGCTACGGATTGAGCAATTACATACTTCGCACTTGTACATGATTCGGTTGCAGTGTAATTATTACAACCTGCGGTTTTTAATGTTTGGAACCATGAATTTATACCAGCTGTGTATTCAATCGGGAAGTCACTTAGATCTGAAACTTCAGAATTAGACGAACTCAATCTTGTGTTTAATGATAAGGCAATGGTTTGCGAAATGAATACATTGTTGATCTTTCCACTTTTTAAATAGTAAGTTTTGAAAAGACCTGTAGTACTAATTGGTAAATCTCCAGCATAAGTCAACTTGTTTGCTGTTCCGCCTCCAGGCATAATCTTGTTTAGTATTACTCCCGAATTTAAAGGAATGAGAATTGATCTACCAGTTCTTCCAATAGTTATTGCACCCTCTGCTGCCAACAATTGATTAATAAGTGTTACAGGATTATTTACCCGTGCATCATTATTACAGCTTTTACCTTTTCCTCCATAATAACCTTGTGTATAAGAACCATACACATCGCCGCATGAAGGACGATTTGCCATTGTTCCAGTCTTAGCCGGGGAAACGCATTGTGTTGCTTTGTTTCTAGCTGTGATGCTATAATTAGCACCCGCGTTTACTGTAAAGCAAAGACCATCCTGGTAAGCACCACCGTTACTGTATTCATAATCAATACCACCACCATCAACAGGAGCGGTAACACACACTGTGCCAGTTGGAGATGCACAACTTGGTGGTGTTACACCAACTGATGGTGTACTTGGAGGTTCATTATCCACGGTCACTGTTACTTCATCTGTGTCAGCGCATCCGGAGCTGAGGTCGGTCTTGGTTACGGTATAGGTTGTAGTAACTGAAGGATTAGCAGTTGGATTGCTGATCGTTGCATCA
>JAKFCI010000464.1:0-18803 GCA_036676725.1 Chitinophagaceae bacterium | reverse complement strand
TTTCTATGGATTCAACATTGTTTAACCCGGCAATAAGAAAGGGGAAAAATATACTCAGATTTACAAAAGCTTATTTATGGAATATAAAGCAGTAAAAGGGTAGTCTTTATACACAACTTCTTTAATACATAACTTCTTTTACAATCCCTGTCAGGTCTATTTGCTGCAAGTAAGGTTTTAAATTACTGGTGGAAGAAAAGGAACGAAACCCAATTGCATTTTTGCTCCATTTAAAAAAGAAAACTTCTGTATAAAAATTATCAACCTGGTAAAGCATTATACGCATAAATCCTAGCTTACGTTCCGCTAAAAAAGCACCTGCTCTTAAAAGAGCATTTTTTTTTGCCTTTTTGGGGAGACTGCTAAATTTTCGACGGTTCATAAAAGTGGTTATAATGGCTAAAGTGCAAACAAGGTGCCAGCAGCACTCATAGTAGAGTTGGCAATTGAAAAAAATAATTTGTTCTATTGAAGGTCAATTTTTA
This sequence comes from Chitinophagaceae bacterium, assembly GCA_036676725.1. Taxonomy (GTDB): domain Bacteria; phylum Bacteroidota; class Bacteroidia; order Chitinophagales; family Chitinophagaceae; genus Flavisolibacter. Next base: position 18,318 of record JAKFCI010000464.1, on the reverse strand, counting down.
TAAATAAACAATTTATTAGCCCGGTGAAATGGAGCAACTTTGCGCCAAATTTTTTTCATGGCGGCACCATCGCAAAAAGCAGCGTTAAGCTTTATTTTCATCACTCTTTTAATTGATGTAACCGGGCTGGGATTGATCATTCCCGTGTTACCTAAATTAATTGAAAGCCTTGTGCATGGAAATATCAGCGTTGTATCGCAATGGGGTGGTTTTCTCACTTTCGCATATGCCATCATGCAATTTATTTTTGCACCAATTATTGGTGCACTAAGCGATAAATACGGACGCCGCCCTGTGCTTTTACTTTCCTTACTTGGATTTGGGATCGATTATATTTTTTTATCCTTCGCTCCTACCATTGGTTGGCTGTTTGTAGGAAGAATTATTGCTGGAATTACAGGTGCTTCATTTACCACCGCATCGGCTTACATTGCCGACATCAGTTCTCCGGAGGATCGTGCAAAAAACTTTGGTTTAATTGGTGCTGCTTTTGGTTTAGGCTTTATCATTGGACCTGTCATTGGCGGGTTATTAGGTTCTTTTGGTCCACGAATTCCTTTTATGGTGGCTGCAGGATTAAGTTTGCTCAATGCCTTGTATGGTTATTTTGTTTTACCCGAATCTTTATCGAGAGAAAACAGAAGAAAGTTTATGTGGAAGCGTGCAAACCCTTTTGGCGCCTTTATGCAGCTAAAAAAATATCCAGCTATTGGCGGACTTGTGTTTTCTTTTTTATTGGTTTACATAGCAGGTCACGCCGTGCAAAGCAACTGGACATTTTTTTCTATTGAGAAATTTGGCTGGAGCGAAACGATCATTGGGCTTTCGTTAGGAGTGTTTGGCGTGCTGATAGCTATTGTGCAGGGAGGTTTAATTCGTGTGATCAATCCACGGCTTGGAAATGAAAAAAGTGTTTACGTTGGATTAGCATTATATGCATTAGGTTTATTGTTATTTGCATTTGCATCCCAAAGCTGGATGATGTTTCTGTTTATGATTCCTTATTGTTTGGGTGGCATTGCGGGTCCTGCATTACAGTCAATTATCACGGGTCATGTACCGCCGAATGAACAAGGAGAACTGCAAGGAATACTCACAAGTTTAATGAGCGCAACATCAATTGTTGGCCCCTTGGTTATGACCAACTTGTTTGCGTTTTTTACCAAACCAAATGCGCCGGTTCATTTCCCCGGTGTTTCGTTTTTACTTGGTTCTCTATTGATGTTGTTAAGTTCTATAATTGCTTATTCTGTTTTGAAGAAAGAAGCGGTTACAGTTCACACTTAACCGAAATAGAATAGACCAATTGCAATTATAAATACAGTAATAATCATTTAATACCGAATTACATTTCGTCTTCAACATCTTCATTCAATTCATCAAAAGTAGCATCTGGATCTGCTTCTTGTATATCTAAATCTTCTGTAAAATCATCGCTTGCGGTTTTTGTGAGGCCTTCATTTAAATAGTCCGATTGGCTTTCACTAATTGTATTACTGCCAGGTTGAATGCCTGAATCATCGCGAAGGTTTGCATCATTATTCCTGCCAATATCTGATGGGCGGTTACGGTCATTAGGGTTATTCTGATTGTTCATAAAATGCTTTTTTATCATTTCCTAAAATCTTATGCCATAGCCATCAATTTAAAATGAGGATAATGGCTTTAATCTCTTCGGCATAGATTTTTAAGCATTCTATTAAAATAACAACATGAAAAATAATAGCGCAAACCCCTACGATAATAAGAACCGGACCAGTGGCGATCGTACTTCGAACGACCCTGCAAGAGACAGGCTGGACATTACAGACCCGGAAAGAGACCAGGAGCGCCTGCAAAGCGACGAAGGAACGATAGATTTGCCGGATGTAAAAGACATTCCCGGGCAGGAATTTGTACAGGTACCACCTTTGGGAATGATGGCAGATACTACCATTTCATCGGCCGACGAAGAAGGTGAAGGCATTTTTATAGACGATGAAGAAGATGAAACCGATATAGAAATGGGAACACGAGCCGATATAACCAGGTTTGAAAAGCAAACATTGCAAAGAACTGAAGACTACCTGCCAACCACTGATGCTGAGGAACTGCAAAAAGCCTCTTTAGACAATACCGATTTTGAAGGTGAACCGTTAAATGAAAGAAGTTTTGGCGAGGAAAGGACTGGTTCTGACCTTGACCTGCCAACACCAGAAAACCTGGCACAAAGTGATGAAGAAAACAAATTATTCAGTTTGGGCGGTGATGATAATGATGAAAATGAAAGCCGGTCTTAAAGAAAAAATTTCAGTAATGCTGACAGGTGGACACAGAATAATGTAAATTTTTCAGTTGCATATGTAATGGCATTTTGATTGAGGGAATAACGATGTTTTGAACATTTTTTTGTTAACCAATAAAATGGAGGTTGTTATGTCACTCATTAGAAGAAACAATTTATTCCCAGCTGTACAAAACTTGTTTGATGATTTTCTAACCAGGGATTTTGCCCAATTGGCTATGCAGAACAGTTTAACCAACACAACAATTCCTGCGGTAAACATTAAAGAAACTTCTGAAAACTTTGAAGTTGAAATGGCTGCTCCAGGAATGAAAAAAGAAGATTTTAAAATTCAGCTTGAAAATAACCAGCTGACCATTTCGAGTGAAAAAGAATCAGAAGAGGAAGAAAGAGAAGAGAACCGGTACACAAAAAAAGAGTTTAGTTACCAGGCATTCCAGCGCACTTTTCAATTACCAAGAGATGTTGTTGATGTTGAAAAAATTGAAGCACGTTACGAAAATGGAATGTTGCATTTAGTGATTCCAAAAAAAGAAGAGGCAAAACAAAGACCTCCAAGACAAATCCAGGTACGTTAAAAAAAAGCGGATCAAATTGATCCGCTTTTTTTATTCGTTTAGAATTTTTTAATTGTCGTATTTCACTTTCCGCTCGCCTGTTTCGCCATCTATTTTTATTTTCTTATTGCCATCTTTTATTTTGATATCGCCATCTTTTTCTACTTCCTTTTTATAATCGCCACTCTTTACTTCGTAAGCGCCATTACCCGAGCCGGATGAAGATCCGTCATTACCATCTGTGTTGTCATTATCTTCATTTTCATAAACATAAACATATTCGCCATCGGCACTTTTGTTTTTACGTAGTTTTCCATTAACTACTTTACCTGTACTTCCCCAAACTGTGTCTTTTGTTTCGGTGTCTACATAAATAGATACCGGCTTGCCTGTTTCCGCATCAACCAATAAGCCTGAATTATCATCTTTTTTTAATTCTAAAGCATCGCCCGTATTGGGATCAATGTAACGTGCATCTGCATTGTCGCAGGATTGACCGATTAAAGCTGCCGCTGAAAGCAACATTGCAAAACCTAACTGTTTCATAGTGTAAAATTTATGATAAGGGTGCAAATTTTAATCCAATACGAGGAATCTGGCTTTTATCCCATTTCGGGAATATTAAAATTGGAAACAATTCTTAGTAGATATGAGTTTGGGGGAAATTCGTAATACCAAAGCAATAATAGAAGAGAGGTTATTCCAAACCGTTACACAAAATAAATAATGGAAGCAAAAGACTTTTGAAGGTTAAAACCGGAGTAATGAATTGCCGACTAAAAAATCATAGTACTGCACATCAGATTTTATAGAATAAGCCTGTACTGCCTGCCTGGCAAGTTTTGTTAATACCGAAGTTGTTTTAGCCGCGCAAGGTTTCTTGTTTAAAGCTAATTTGGTTTCGCAGGCTGCAGCATCTGTTGGTATTGTAACAGTTGCGATAAATATTCCCAGCAAGATTCGCTTTTTCATAATAAATTATTGACAGTTATCAATGATCGTTATTAGTAATTGGTTCATTTTCTGCAACTCTTTTTCACTGATCCCGTTCAACGCTATGCTGCGATTTTGTTCTGCAATTTTATTAACCTGCCGCGTCATCTCTTTGCCTTCGTTGGTCAATTGTAAGGTATAACGTCGCCGATCTTTATTTTCTTGCCTTTGTAAATAACCTTTTTTTGTCAATAGCTCAACGATACGCGTAACACTCGCCGCATCTTTAAAAACCAGTTCAGCAATTTCCAATTGAGCAATGCCCGGTTTATCTTCTATTGCGTGTAATACCAGCCATTGGTCAATCGTGATGGCCAAGCCTGCATCATTCATTCTTCTTTGCGCAAATTGCCTGTACGTTTTAATGGCCTTATCCAACTTGTAAAAAATAATCCTTTCTAATTTCTCCATACAACAACACAAAAATAATAAACTATTTGATATATCAACTATATTTTACCATTTTTTTTACCGCAACAATAAAGGGGCATGATTGTTACCTTTATTACCATCGTTTTTATGGGAATACCAGACTTAAATAATCCTTTATTTTTTATCCTTGCCACGGCCATTATTTTCCTGGTGGTTATTGGGCGTTACCTGCTTATTGCCGGTTTATTTTATGGCATTTTTTACCTGTGGTTTCCATTAAAGTGGAAACAGCGAAAGATTAATGAACGAGCATATAAAAATGGACAATTTAAAAAAGAAGTGAAGTGGAGCATGGTAACCGCTTTACTTTTTGCTATAACCGGGAGCCTGTTATTGTGGTTGTGGCAAAATGGTTTTACAAAGGTTTATTTAGATGCCAGCCTTTACCCCTGGTGGTGGATGCCGGTAAGTTTAATAATTGCCATGGTGGTTCACGAAACTTATTATTACTGGCTGCACCGGTGGATGCATTACCCGCCTATTTTCCGCATCGTGCATAAAGTGCACCATGACAGCAATATTACTTCGCCCTGGACAGCTTTTTCATTTCACCCGCTGGAAGGCTTGCTGCAAGCCATTTTCCTGCCATTATTATTATTGGTTTTGCCCATGCACCTGTACGTTATACTGGTACAATTAACCATCATGACTTTTAGTTCAGTCATCAATCACCTTGATATTGAAATTTACCCTAAAGGGTTTTACAAGCATTTTTTGGGCAGATGGCTAATCGGCGCTACGCACCATTCGTTGCACCACAAACAGTTTAAATACAATTACGGTTTGTATTTTACATTCTGGGATAAATGGAAAAAAACAGAAAGCCCTTTGTATGAAAAATTATTTGAAGAAAAAACAGTAAAGCTGGTTAAGTAATCAACTTGCACTGAATCTAATCTATCAGGTTGAAAAAAGTAAGCATGAGCATTGCTCAATAGAATTACAGAAAGTACAAGTGAGTAACACAACAGACGGCGATAGTAGCCATGTTGCCCAGTAAAAAAAAGAACAAAAAAACCCCCACCGAAAACGATGGGGGCAACAACTAAAAACACAAGCCTTTTATGGCTGTTTCATTGGAACAGATGTAGCGTCGCAAAGGACGGACAAGTTATTAATCGGGTTTTTTACCGTCTAAAAAAGTATTGATTGTGCTGATTTGTGAACCGTTGTTACCATCGGGTGTTACGGTGTAATTGCTGTAAAAATTTTCTACGCTGCTGGAGTTATTGTATAATTCCATATTGCGGCGGATGTAAGCCGGCACTGCTTCAAACTCGTTGTTCGGGTCGGCTGCATTTATATTGAACGACAGATTACGTAATTTCTGTAAACGTTCTGCTGCCTTACGTTTTTCTTCCTCAGCTGCGTCCTGCAAAGCAGGTTCATCGTTGCGAGTACTTGCCGGTGGTTGAGTTTGCGTGGCCATAGGCACATCCGCCGCGGAATTGTCGCTCCGTATCACCAATTGCATTTCGAAGGTTTCCTCTTCTTCGTTTTTTGCAACAGGTGCCGAAACCGGTTTCTCAGCAGGCTTAGAAGTAGATACTTCTCCTTTGGACTCTGCGTAAATATTGGATGGTCTGGCCAGATAACCTCCCGACGCTGCAGACGTTGGGAATATGTTCGACGATGGTTGTTGGGAATTGGATGCGCCAAGTATATTCTGACGCAATTGCTCAAATTTATCGTTTAATTGTTGTTTTTTGGCCTCCAGCTCCTTTTTTTCTTTTTCAATTTCTGATTCTTCTTCTTTTATCTTTAAATGAAGTTGAACTGGCGCATCTTCCTCCTTTATTTCCTCTTGCATTTGCGGTGCATTTCTAAACGGAAGTTTAATGGACTCCTCCTCGGGCTGAGGCGCTAAATTTACCATGGTTGGCGCCATTGAATCGATAACAGGCTGAACTACTGCTTTTTTTGCAGGCAATTCTTCGCCTAAGGTCATAACAATTTTGTCTTCCTGTTTTTTTGTTTCAACCTTTGGTTCTTCCTTTTTAGTGAACGGATCCCTGTGTTCGAAACCGGTAGCAATTAATGTAATACCTAGTTTATTACCTAAAGTATTATCGTAACCCAAACCTAAAATAACATCGGTGTTTTCTCCTGCATGGCTTAATAAATAATTCTGGATCACTTCTACTTCGTCCATGGTAAATTCATGATCGCCTTCTGAAGAATTGATGTTGATCAGGATCCATTTGGCACCACGGATATCATTGTCGTTCAACAAAGGAGAACTTAGTGCTTCTTCAATTGCTTTTTGTGCACGGTCTTCGCCCTCGCAGGCTGCATTACCTAAAATGGCAACACCACCATTTTTCATTACGGTGCATACATCGGCAAAGTCAACGTTAATTTGGCCGGTGCTGTTAATTACATCAGTGATACATTTTGCAGCTGTAGCTAAAACGTTATCGGCTTTTGCAAAGGCATCACGCATTTTTAAATTACCAAACTGGTGACGCAATTTATCATTAGAAATGACAAGCAAAGTATCTACATACTGCTTTAAGTTTTTAATACCTTCCTCTGCCTGCATCTGGCGCTTCCTTCCTTCGTAGGCAAATGGTGTTGTAACGATACCTACAGTAAGTATACCCAGGTCTTTACAAATTTTGGAAATGATGGGTGCACCACCTGTACCCGTTCCGCCGCCCATACCTGCTGTAACAAAAGCCATTTTGGTATTTACTTCCAGCATACCTTTTAATTCTTCCAGTGATTCTTCTGTTGCCTGGCGACCAATTTCAGGATTGGCACCCGCACCCAAACCTTGTGTAAGATGGGGCCCTAGCTGCACTTTATTTGGTACCGTGCTTTGGGCAATTGCCTGTGCATCTGTATTACAAATAATAAAATTTACGCCTTCTATATTCTGACTATACATATGGTTAACAGCGTTAGAGCCGCCGCCACCAATGCCGATTACTTTTATTATTGATGATTTTTCTTTTGGTAGATCGAAATGTATCATGAGATTAAGTTTGTGCTACTACAAAAATTTGTTGCAATAGCTTGTTACAAATTTTGGATGGATGATTTCATTTGGATGACTAATTACAATTTGTGGTCTTCTTCTTCTTTAAAAATGTCGATAAGACTGTTTTTAAATTTGCCCCAAAACCCAGACATACCCCTTCTGCCTGATGTATTAACGCCTTCCGAATGATCTTCCATTTCCATTTCTTCAGCCTCTATTTCACTTTTTAATCCTTGTGGTACATCAACCCTGGAAAATGACTGGTTGAATTGCTTCCGGTTATGTTCGTAATCATCATAACCTTTTAAAATCAAACCAAGACAAGTTGAATAAGTTGGTTTTGCCAATTCTTCTATATGACCCGATGCTAAATGTTCCGTTGGCAAGCCAATACGGGCATTTAAGCCGGTAACATACTCGGTTAATTGAATCAGGTGTTTTAATTGGGAACCGCCTCCAGTTAAAATAATTCCACCATTCAACATTTTGTTATCTAAACCCACCTGCTTTAAATGGTAGGTAACAAAATCCATGATCTCGCTCATACGAGCCTGTATGATATTCGCCAAGTTTTTTACACTTATTTCTTTTGCCGGCATGCCACGCAAACCCGGGATGGTTATGTAGGCATTTCCTTTGGCTTCGTTTGCCAGCGCACTACCAAACTGAACTTTCATTTGTTCGGCTTGTGTTTTTAATACACCCAAACCTGTTTTAATATCATTGGTAATATTTTCACCGGCAAAAGGAATAACGGCCGTGTGTTTTAAGATACCTTCATAAAAAACTGCAAGGTCTGTTGTACCACCGCCAATATCAACAATCGCAACACCTGCTTCCAAATCTTCCTGCGCCATTACCGCTGCTGAAGAAGCCAATGGTTGTAATACAAGGTCTTTTGTTATTAATCCTGATTTTTCTACAGAACGATTGATGTTGCGAATAGCATTTTTATCGCCTGTAATAATGTGAAAATTGGCACCCACTTTTACACCACCATAACCAATTGGATCACCAATGTTTTGAAAATTATCAACTGTGTATTCCTGCGGAATAACATCAATGATCTGGTCACCGGCAGGTATGTAGGTTTTGTATTGGTCTGCAACCAACTGGTCAATTTCTTTTTGAGAAATTTCGTTGTCTGTTTCATGCCGTACAATGTCGCCACGGGTTTGCAAACTTTTAATGTGATGTCCTGCAATACCTACATATACTTCATTCACCTCTAAATTAGGGTTAGATGCATAGCAGTTATCTAAAGCCTGTTTAATGGCTTTAATGGTTTCATCAATGTTTAATACCTGACCGTGTTTGACACCGTTAGAATTGGATCGACCAAATCCTAAGATCTCAAGTTTGCCGTACTCATTCTTCCGACCGGCAATTACAGCGATCTTGGTTGTCCCAATGTCGAGTCCCACAATAATTGGTTGCTCGTTGTTCATGTTATTGTTGTTTTTAGTTGTTGTCTACTTTAATCTATTTAATGATTGATGGCATGAACAGACTTCACCTATTCAATGCATCGCTCATCTTACTTCATCCGCTCACTAACTTTCCTTCTTCTTCATTACAGCTTTTGGCTGTTGCCTTTCAATTGGTTTGGATTTAATAGTAGCTTTTACAGGATTGGATTTTGGAGTGGCTCGCTTTGTAGCGACCGGTGTGGTTTCTTTTACTATTTCGGTTGACTTTATTAATGCCGCTGCTTCTAAAATTTTCTTTTCATTTTCCGCTTCTTTTTCAAGCGATTCCATTAATTTTTTTATGGACGAATCTCTTTTTACGCGGCTGTTAAATTCTTCAACAATAGACAGGCTGTCCTGTAATACCAACTGCCTTGATTTTTCTATTAAGGCTTCTATGTTTTTTTGCAATTGCAAAGAATCGATCGCTGATTCAAATCGATTTTTTTGGCCAATTACTTGTCCTTTGTATTGAACATCAACAACAGCATATTTATCAAACCCGGTTTTGCTTAATACTTGTTTGTAAAAAAGAAATAAGCGATCAAGTTTTTCTTCGAGTTGCTCCGCTGAGCCAATACGAATAATATGATTTCCAACCACAGGTGTCAGTTCAAACGTTGCGGATGGCGTAATATCTATTTGTGCTATTTGTGCACTCCAAAAAGGATGTTCGTTTAAAAAACTGGTAATCGTTTTAATGCTGCCAAGCATTAAACTGTCTTTTTTATTCATCACTTTAGCAGCTGAAAAATTAGTGACCACCGGCACACGAACACTAACGCCACCTAACAGTGGCATGCGTTTGCCAGCACTATCAATGTAAAATGAAGAACCAGCCGCTGTAAATACACGAGCAATTGGTTCACGTTCCGAAACAATTACATGCAATTCATCCTTGCTATCAAAGTATAATTCCGCATCCCTGATCCAGGAATGTTTTTCTAAAGACCTTTCCAGTTTTGCAAGATTAATTTCTTTAAGCGGTTTATTTATAAGTGATCCGTTTGCAGCAATTTTCAATTGTTGCATAACATCCGACTTTTCAATAAACATTTTTTCACCATCGCCTCTAACTGAAATGGCTACACGTTTACAAACTTGCTCCGGGCGTTCGCGGTTCGCTGCTGCAAGCAGTACGATCATGCCGGCAGCTACTATCATACAAGCTGACAACACTAAAACTTTCCGTATGATTTTTTTACTTTTCAATTTATGCTTGCTGAATTATTTTTTTTAGAGGCTGTACTAAAGAATCAATATCCCCTGCGCCTGCAGTGATGATTACTTCGCCAAATTCTTTATCAATATTCTTTACATATTCTGTTGTCCATTCTAATAGCTGCTCTTTGGGCACCAAATGTTTTTGATCTTTATCAATTTGCTTCAGGATCATTTCACTGGTTACGCCTTCTATAGGCAACTCACGAGCCGGGTAAATGGGTAATAAAACAATATTATCGGCAATGCTTAAACTACCTGCAAATTCTTTAGCAAAATCTCTTGTCCGTGTAAATAAATGCGGTTGAAAAATTACCGTGATCTTTCTTTGCGGAAAAAGCGTTGATGCACTTTTCAATAATGCTTTTAGTTCTTCGGGGTGATGGGCATAATCATCTATGAACACAGGATAATTGTATGCACCGCTTTGCTTTTTTACAGGTGGTAAAATGTATTCAAAACGGCGTTTAACACCTGCAAAGTCAGCTATCGCTTTTTTTATTTTATCTGCATCTATTTCCAGTTTATTTGCTACAGCAATTGCAGCCAGCATATTTTCAACATTATGCATTCCACCTACCTTCAATTCAATGTCTTCGATGAACAATCCGGGTAAATTGGCATCAAACACATACCCACCTTCTGCAATTTTTATATTAGATGCATAAACATCGGCGGCATCGTTTCCTAAACTATAAGTAAGTTTTTTGTGAGTTGTAATTTCTTTTACCCTTTGTAAACCAAACTTGCTGATTAACAAACCACCTTGTTTTACCTTATTTCCAAAAGCAACAAAAGCGTCCTGCATGGTTTGTTCGTCGCCATAAATATCCAAATGATCTGCGTCCATTGCTGTAATGATGGCTATATCCGGGCTTAATTTTAAAAAGCTCCGGTCATATTCATCCGCCTCAATAACACAGACATCATTACTATGACTCCAAAAATTTGTGTTGTAATTAGATGAAATGCCACCTAAAAAAGCATTACATCCATAATCGCTATGACGCAGGACATGCGCCACCATAGTAGTAATGGTTGTTTTTCCATGCGTACCAGCAACACAAATATTAAAACTGTTTTTACTGATCGCCTGCAGAACATCGCTGCGTTTAACTACTTTAAAACCATTGTTCAAAAAATAGTTCAGTTCTGTATGCTCTTTTGGAATAGCAGGTGTATATACAACAAGGTCAACTTTTTTAGGAATAAAGCTTACATCATCTTTATAATGAACTTGTATCCCTTCCTTCACCAATTCTTTAGTTAGGGTGGTCTCTGTTTTATCATAACCACTTACCGACACACCTTTCGATTGGAAGTAACGTGCCAGAGCGCTCATGCCTATGCCGCCAATACCAACAAAGTATACGCTATCGCCACTCTTTGGGAGATCAATAATTTTTGTATGTTTTGTTTCGTTCAAATTATTCTGTGTTCTGTTATAACTTAGAAATACTATTTAAAATCACACCTGCAATTACTTCATCTGCATTTAAGACTGCATGCATTCGAATGTTCCTGATTAATTGTTCTCTTCGGTTTTCATCTTTCACTAATTCAATTACGGTAGCAACCACTTTCTCTTTTGCTTCTGCATCTGCTACCATACAGGCTGCGCCTTTTTGCACCAGGTTTACAGCATTTGCTGTTTGATGATCTTCGGCAGCGTATGGATAGGGAACAAATACAACCGGCTTTTGTACAACACACAATTCCGCAACAGCCATTGCACCCGCCCTTGATATAACAATATCTGCTGCCGCATATGCATATTCCATTTGCGTGATAAATTCATCTACCCAAACATTTTCCTCATTTGCTGCAGCAGCTTTCCACCTTTGTGCTTCATTCTTACCGGTTTGCCAAATCAATTGCAATCCATACTTTTTAAATTCAGGTAAATGTTCTGCCAACGCTTCATTAATAGAACGAGCACCTAAACTTCCACCTACGGCCAGCACCGTCATTTTTCCTTCATCTAAACCAAAAAACCGCGATGCCTCTGATTTAGTTATGTAAGCAACATTTGCTATTGAAGGACGAATAGGATTACCCGTAACGACAATCTTACTCTCTGGAAAAAACTTATTCATTCCTTCGGAAGCAACAAAAACTTTAGTTGCTTTTTTGCCGAGCAAAATATTTGACTTACCTGCAAATGAGTTGCTTTCATGAATGAAGGTTGGAATTCCTTTTGCCTGCGCATAACGCAAAACAGGAAAAGAAGAATAACCCCCAACACCAACAACAGCATCCGGTTTAAAATCATTTATAATGCTTCTGACCTGGAAAAAACTTTTTACCAGTTTTAAAGGCAAACCAATATTTTTTATCAAAGAACTTCTGTTGAACCCCGCTATGTCCAGTCCTATCACTTTATATCCAGCCTGCGGAATTTTTTCCATTTCCATTTTACCCTTTGCACCCACAAACAAAACCTCGTTATCCGGATCTTGTTTTTTAATCGCATTGCCTATTGCGATTGCAGGAAAAATATGTCCGCCTGTTCCACCACCTGCTATAATAATTTTTTTTGCCATTCTTTACGCCTCCATTTCTTCTTCAACTTCTTCATTATTTTCTTCCTCTGCCAGCTTTCTTTTTCTTTCTTCTAATTGCTCGGCATGTAATTTTTTACCTTCCAGTTGTTCAACATTCCTGGCTACACTTAAAATAATTCCTATTGATAAACAGGTAAACAAAAAACTACTACCTCCCATACTTACCAATGGCAGCGTAACGCCGGTAACCGGGAATAAGCCCACATTTACAGCCATGTTTGCCATTGCCTGTAATACCAATGTAAAACTGAGTCCTAATGCCAGGAATGCTCCAAATGCATAAGGGCATCTTTTAAACAACCGTATGCTTCTATATAAAAAAACCAGGTATATAAATATGAGAAAAGCGCCGCCTATCAAGCCATACTCCTCCATTATTATGGCATAAATAAAATCGTTATACGCTTGTGGTAAAAAATTTCTTTGTTCGCTATTGCCGGGACCAGCACCCAAAAACCCACCTTTTGCAATTGCAATCTTTGCCTGGTTGGTTTGATACATGTTATCATTATCCGCTTTTTTACCACCGTACATAAATCCTTCAACGCGACTAATCCACGTATCAACACGGGCGGTAAGTTTAGATGATTTTTCTCTTACTGCATCTTCATCACCCACAGATTTATGTTTGACAACAGCTGCCATTACCAGGAACATTACCGGGATCAATGCGATACCAATTGTTAGTAATAAATGTTTGCCACTTACCCTGCCAATAAATAACAGCACCATACAACTTGAACCTAACAACAATGCGGTGGAAAGATTTGCAGGTGCAATCAGCATACATGTGATTGCAATGGGAATTATTACCGGGAGAAATCCAGTTTTAAAATCTTTGATCTTGTTTTGCTTGCGGCTTAACAAGCGAGCCAGGTACATGAACAAGGCAAGTTTTGCCAGGTCAGAAGTTTGCATCGTCATATTAATGATCGGCAACTTGATCCATCGGCTTCCTTCATTTAGTGTTACACCAAAGAATAAAGTGTAAAACAAAAGGGGAATACATAAAAGGAATAAAAGCTTTGCAATTTTAGAATAGATGGTATAGTTAACGCGGTGTGCAAAATAAATTACACAAAAACCAACACCAATAAAAGCTATTTGTTTAAAAAGATAAACTTCTGTGTTGCCTTTATACATTTTATAGGCCAAAGAACCAGTAGCACTATATACCACCAGTAATGACATCAATACCAACAAACCTACCAGGGCCCATATAACTTTATCGCCCCTGGTTTTTTTAAGCAGGTTGGCACTTTGCGCCAGGTCTGTAAATCGTATGTCAGCAGATTGACTCATAAATTCTTCACCGCTTCTTTAAATTGTTTGCCACGGTCTTCGTAATTTTTAAACAGATCAAATGATGCGCATGCAGGACTAAGCAAAACAACATCGCCAACCGTTCCTAATTTAAATGCTGCTTTTACTGCCTGTTCTGCACTTGCAGTATCAACAATGGTGGTTACATCACCAAAAGCATCATGCAACTTTTGGTTGTCGACGCCCATACATACAATTGCTTTTACTTTTTCAACAATTAAATCCTTAATCAAAGAATAGTCATTGCCTTTATCAATACCGCCAAGAATTAAAACAGTAGGTTTGGTCATGCTCTCTAGTGCATACCACGTGGAATTAACATTCGTTGCTTTACTATCATTTATAAATTCAATTCCACGAACAGTAGCTACCGATTCCATTCTATGTTCAAGTCCCTGGAAAGTTTGCACCGCTTCACGGATCTTATTCTTTCGAATATCCATTGTTGCCCCTGCCACACATGCTGCCATTGTATTATATTGATTGTGTTTTCCCTTTAATGCGAAATCGTACACACTCATGCTTTGCTGGTTCCCGCTTACATTCAAATGCATTTCTTCATTTACAATAAACGCTCCTTCTTTAACTTCCTGCTTCATGCTAATCGGTATTTGGTTTGATAAAAGTTCTACCTCTGATAAATAATTTGTTATGATCTCATCATCTATATTGTAAATGAAATGATCGTTTGATGTCTGGTTTATCGCAATGCGAAATTTACTTCGTACATAGTTTTCCATTTTGTAATCATACCTGTCCAAATGATCTTCGGTGATGTTCAATAAAACAGCTATGTCTGGCCGGAAGTCTACTATGTCATCTAGTTGAAAAGAACTGAGTTCCGCTACGTATAAAGGCTGCGGATCTTCGGCTATTTGTTTTGCAAACGAATAACCTATATTACCAACTAAAGCACACGTCAATCCTGCTGTTTTACAAATGTGATAGAGCAAAGCGGTAGTAGTTGACTTTCCATTACTTCCTGTTATAGCTACAATCTTACTATTGCCTTTATGCCTGAAAGCAAATTCTATTTCAGAAATAATAGGTATTCCTTTTGAACGTATCTTTTTTACCCATTCGTTTTTTTCCGGAATGCCAGGACTCTTCACCACTTCATCCGCATTTAGAATCAGCTGTTCGTCAACCGTTTTTTCTGCAAATAAAATATTTGCATTTTTCAATTCATTACGATAACCATCTTTCAAAGAACCTTCATCAAATAAAAAAACATCCTGTCCCTTTTGTTTGCCAAGTAGGGCGGCACCTACTCCACTTTCACCCCCGCCCAGTATGACTAATCTTTTCCTCATTTTTCTTCAACCCTTTCTATAGGGTATTTTTGGTTTTTCATCAGTATCAAATTTTTCATTCAATTACTTACTGATGTTTGGTTTTTTCACAGTTGTAGCTTTGGTTTTTCAATAACTATTTTATCTAAGTTTTAAAGTAACAATTGACAATACCACGCACAGCATCGTAACAATCCAAAATCGAGTAACAATCTTTGCTTCGTGGTATCCTTTTTTCTGGTAATGATGATGCAACGGGCTCATTAGGAAAATTCTTTTCCCTACGCCATGTTTTTTCTTCGTGTATTTAAAGTAACCTACCTGCAACATCACACTTAAATTTTCAACTAAAAACACACCGCAAAAAATTGGTATCAATAATTCTTTATGAACAATAATGGCTATTGCAGCTATTACGCCGCCTAACATTAAACTACCGGTATCGCCCATGAAAACCTGCGCCGGGTAAGAGTTGTACCACATAAATCCAATACAAGCCCCTATTAATGCGCCTATAAAAATGGATAATTCACCCAGGTTGGGTATGTACATTATATTTAAGTAATCGGCTAAAATGAGGTTACCACTTGCGTACGCAAAAATGCCCAGGCACACTCCTATCAATGCCGATGTGCCGGTTGCCAGTCCATCCAAACCGTCAGTTATATTTGATCCGTTAGAAACTGCAGTTATAATAAAAATTACAATGGCTATATATAAAATCCATGTGTATTCACGTAATCCTTCAGGCAACAACTTGGAGTAATTAAATTCATGACCTTTTACAAATGGAATGGTTGTAATGGGATCTTTTGCTTCAACAAAATGTTTCGGCTCATTATTTACTTGTCTTGTAATAATTGTAGTATCGCCGGCTTTTGGTGTACCAATATATTCACGCCAGATCTTTACATTAGGATTAAAATAAAGTGTTGCTCCTACAATAATTCCCAATATCACCTGCCCCATTATTTTAAATTTCCCAGCCAGCCCGTCATCGTCACCTTTGCTGTATTTCTCGCCGCGAGCTTGTACTTTCTTTTTTGAACGGATCTTTAGATAGTCATCGATAAATCCAATAATACCTAACCACACTGTGCTCAATATCATCAGGCGGATATAAACTTTTGTAAGGTCTGCCAGCAGTAATGTTGGAATCAGTATTGCTAAAATAATAATGAGGCCACCCATTGTAGGTGTGCCTTTTTTTGATTTTTCTCCAACCAGTCCGAGTTCGCGAACGCTTTCTCCAATTTGTTTTCTTGTTAAAAAATTAATTATGCGCTTACCGATCAACGTTGAAATCATTAATGATAACAAAACTGCCAGCAACACCCTGAAGGTGATGAACTGGAAAACTGCGCTTCCCGGGAAGCGATATTCCTCAGCTCTTAACCATTCAAATAAGTGATACAGCATATTAAATTATTTCAGTTTTTTTTATTCTATTTCAGCTTTCGAACTTTATTCAACGCCTGTTGCGTCGCACTCTTGTGCCTTTTATTTTCTATTCAACTTTTTATTTTCCTAACAATTCAAACATTTCAATCAAAACCTGCTTGTCATCAAAATGATGCTTTACGCCATTTATTTCCTGGTATTTTTCATGTCCTTTGCCAGCGATCAAAAGAATGTCTTCCGAATTAGCCATGCTGATTGCTGTTTTAATTGCCTGCTTCCTGTCTGGTATGGAAATAAATTTTCTTTTAGCTGCAGTATTCAAACCTGTTTCCATATCTGCTAAAATCTGCAATGGATCTTCGCTTCTTGGATTGTCAGATGTAAAAATCACTTTATCGCTATGCGCACAGCTCACTTCTCCCATCACCGGTCTTTTAGTTTTATCCCTATCACCACCGCAACCCACAACTGTTATTATTTGCTCTGTTCCTTTTCTTAATTTTTTAATTGTGCTTAATACATTAATCAAAGCATCAGGCGTATGCGCATAATCTACTATCCCTAAAATTTTTTCTTTTGGCGAAATAATGTAATCAAACCTTCCTTCGGCGCCGGTGGTATTACTTAATATTCTTAATACATGTTGTTTGTCCTCGCCCAATGAAACTGCTGCACCATAAACAGCCAATAAATTGTAAGCATTAAATTCTCCAATCAGTCGAAAGTGCACTTCCTGTTCATTAATGGTCATAACCAACCCGGTTAGCACATTCTCCAGGATTTTTCCTTTGAAATCAGCAACAGTTTTTAAACTGTACGTCATTTTTTTTGCTGAAGTATTTTGAAGCATGACCATACCTCTTTTGTCATCCGCATTTGTAATGGCAAAAGCACTGGCTGGCAGGCTATCGAAGAACCCTTTTTTAGCTTTTATGTATTCATCAAAAGTTTCGTGGTAATCAAGATGGTCATGTGTAATGTTACTAAATACGCCACCTGCAAAATGTAATCCTGCTATCCGGAATTGATGAACCGCATGAGAGCTCACTTCCATGAAAACAAATTGGCAACCATTGTCTGCCATTTGCTTCAGCAATGCATTCAAACTAACTGAATCCGGTGTTGTGTGTGTTGATTCAATTATGTTTCCTGCAATAATATTTTCTACAGTGCTTACCAAACCTGTTTTATAACCCAGACCTGTAAATAGTTTGTATAAAAGTGTGGCAATGGTTGTTTTACCATTGGTACCTGTAATGCCAACTAATTTTAAAGAATTAGAAGGCTGATCGAAATAATTATGCGCAATGATACCTGCAGCTTCGGCACTATTATTTACCAGTACATAGTTTATTCCATCTTTCTTATCAAGTGGCATCACTTCACATACAACGGCAATTGCACCCTTTTCAATGGACTTTGCAATAAAATTATGGCCGTCAGATGCAGAACCTTTTACAGCAATGAATAAGTTACCTTTTTCTATTTTGCGTGAATCGATTTGCACACCTGTTACTTCCACATCGGTTGATCCCGTTACGCCGGTAATGTGCACCTTATATAATATATCGGATAGCTTCTTCACTAATTCAATAAAAGTGTTATCGTTTGATTTTTTGAAATGGCGGTTCCTGGTAACAAGTCCTGCATTAAAACTTTCCCTTTACCCTTTGCAATAACTTTCATGTTCATATTTTCTAAAACATAAAGTGCATCACGTAAGGTCATATTTCGTACATCAGGAATTATTTTCTTTTTTATAACCGCAGGTTTTACAGTTGCCCCGGCATAGTTGGCAT
>JAKFCI010000463.1:0-17385 GCA_036676725.1 Chitinophagaceae bacterium | reverse complement strand
AGCAATGACCGCTCCATATTTTTACGTTGCGAAATGTCTAACGCCGCTCCTAATATTTGAACAGGATTTCCTGCTTCGTTTGTTTTAAATATTACTTCACGCACTAGTAACCATTTCCACTCGCCTTCCTTGCTTTTAACCCTGCATTCGTACTGGATCATGGAATTGCGATGCTGGAATTTTTTGTCACTTTCAGCCCTTTCCGGTAAAAGCGGAAAATCTTCAGGATGATATAGCTTTTTTATTACGTTCTCCTTCATCTCTAAAACTTCTTCCACAGTATATCCTAAAACAAAATAAATTTCTTTGTTTACATACTCAATGCAATTATTTGTACAATCAAAAAGGTACAAAATGGTTGGTGATGCATCTGCAACTTGTTGAATGAATAATTCCTGTTCGGCTATTTTTTGTTCGGCTGCAACCTGATTAGAAACGTCTAAGGAAATATTTAAAACATGTTCAACCTGTCCATTTTTATTCCTGTCGAAAATGGTTCCATAAGTATGAAACCACCGGTAGTCACCATTCTTATTTCGCATACGGTGTGTAAATTCTACCACCTTGTCATTTATGGTTGCATCTGCATTTGCTTCTTGTAAGGCTGCATTGTTTTTTTCAAACATTGTCGTCGCATCATCGGGATGCAGGAGATCAACCATAAATGTTAATCCCTTTTCCATCACATCTTCAGTATGATAACCAAGTAATTTTTCTATTCCTTCGCTAATAAATACACATTGGCCTGTATTAATATTATACGATGAAATTATAGATGGTGTAGCATCAGTAATCTTCCGGATAAAGGTTTGGTTTTCCTTTAATTCTTCCTGTACCCGGTTTTGTTCGGTTACATCCTGCGTTGTTCCAATTAATTTAACTGCCTGACCATTTTTGTCATAAATAAACTCCCCTTTCCGGTGCAGCATTTTAATTTTTCCATTTCTGAGTACAATCCTGTGTTGCTTATCATAAGATTGTTTTTTATCAATACATTGATGCAAGTAAGCAAGTACAGATTCTCTTTCATCGGGATGAATAAAGGATTCCCATTCTTTAATGGTGATTGATTCGTTCGGTCCTAATTCATAAATGCGGAACATTTCCTCGGACCAGGTAAATTTTCCTTCTTTTAAATCCATTACCCAGTTACCTAAATGCGCTAATGCCTGGGCCTGTTTATATAATTTTTCACTTTCCTTAAACTGTTCCAATACCGAATGAAGTTCTGTTACATCCTGGGCTGTTCCAATGAGCTCCACCACATTTCCATTTTTATCTAATTGAACTTCCCCTCTTGCCTGTAAAATTCTTATAGAATTATCTTTAATAATTATTTTGTGATAAATATCGAATGGTAGATGATTTTCCAGGGTTTTCTTTATCACTTCTATCACCATGTCCCTGTCGTCAGGATGCAGCAAAGTTTTATATTTTTCAAAATCAATAAATGTATCCGGTTCAACATCATAAATCCGATAGAGTTCATCAGACCAGGAAACAATATTTGATTTAATATTCCAGCTCCAGTTACCAATATGTGCAAGTTGCTGCGCTTGTTTATATAAGTATTCGCTGTGCTGTAATTGATTAATTAAGTTTTGTTTTTCAGTAATGTCTCTTTCAGTACCAAAAACAGAAACTGGTTTTCCTTCTTTATTAAATTTTACCTGCGCAATAGATTTTAATGTTTTTACCGAACCATCTTTTGTTATGATCCGAAAATTGTGGTTTATATATTTTTCATTAAAACGTGCTGCAACATCTCGTTCAAAATAATTCCTGTCTTCCGGATGAATGATAGAGATTACTTTTTCAAAAGTGATCAGTTCGCCAGGCTCCAATCCATATATCCTGTATAACTGGTCGGTCCATTCAAATTTATTAGTTATCAGGTCCCAATTCCAGTTGCCCATACCCGCAATTTCTTCAGCCTGCTTATACAAAGCCTCGCTTTCTTTTAGTTTTTCAACCAGGTTGAAACGCTCAGTTACATTCATCACCGTTCCATTCATAAAGGCAGGCTTACCATCTTTGTAACTGATTATTCCTTTTGACCAGATAATTTTTTCTTCTTTATTTCCTATATACCTAAACTCACAGTCATAGATACCTGTTTTTTCAAAAGCTTCTTTTAATTTGGCGTCCACTTTTTCTTTATCTGCCGGATGCACCTTGTTCATGAAAGTGCTTTCATCCGGTTCCTCAATTTCTAAGATCAATTTTGCCTGAGGAGACATAGTGGAAGTATGATCTATTAAGTTCCAGGAAAAACTTCCCAATTGGGCGATCTTTTGTGCTTCAAGTAATTCCTGCTCACGGCTATATAGTTGATCCGAAATTCTTTTTTCCGCATCTATATCTAAAGCATTGCCAATAACCTGTATTACCTCACCATGCTCATTTCTTTTAAAGATTGTTTCATAGTGCCGGAGCCAGCGATAGTTGCCATCTTTACTTTTGATCCTGTATTTAAATGTTTTTATTTCACCGTCCCTGGCATTTTTTATTTCTGATAAATGTTGTTGAAAAACTTCGAGGTCATCCGGGTGTATTAATTTTTGTAAGGCATTTTCTCCATAATTATTTAATTCGTCTTCGGTATAGCCGATTATGGTTGAAACTTTTTTATTGGCATATACATTTTTAAATAAATTCAAATCAAAAACATATACAGCACCCGGCGAAGTATTATTAACGTGTTCTATAAATTGAGAATGTTCATCAATTTCTTGTTTTAATAAATTGATAAAAACATTCATTGTTGCTGTTTGCGAGCGAAGCAAAAAGAAGTCGATCTCTTTTATCAATTCAAGCATTTGCTGCATCCCCGAACAATATTCGGGTAAGAAATGTAGTAAAGATTCTCTTCTAACATGGGTTACCAGTGTAAGATCTTCTGCAACGATGTCGTGCCTGTTGATTTGTGGTAATTGATTAGTAACCCATTTTTCAATTGCATTATCTATTTGCTTTTGCGATTGATTCATGGCCAGGTAAGTAAGAAATTCTTTTGCGCCGGCTGTGGAAATGGCCATTAATTCTTCTTCACTTAAACCCTTTAATAATTTTAATACCGGAACATTTAATGCACGTGAAAGGTCTAATTGAATATTTACAAACTCTCTTAGCCTTTCGTTTATAATATATTCAGCAAACGAAGGCAGGTAAGAAAAATGAAGTAACGATGTCTTTTGACTATTCTCTACTTGCACGTAAAAATTCTTTTTGCTATTGATAGTTAAATAAAAATTTAGCTAACAAAAGATATATAAATAAAGGTCAAATAAAATTAAAGGTAAAAGTTCAATACCCATATATTCTAATAGCCTTAAAGTGATGTAAAATTAATACCGATACGCAGTGGATATTACTTTAAAACGATATCAATTCTCGATTTTGTTATTCCTTTACGTCTTTCCTGCAGGAAGTTCCAGATGGCTGATTCCCCCTTCAATTTTATAGAATCATTTTTGTGAACAATCACCAATGACTCCATATCATCAGCAACGCTTTTTATTCTTTCTTCCGTCCATTTACCAACACCCATTGACATGTTGGCTTCGTTATGTGGTTTGGAAGGCTTAAGTTCAAATTTTAATTCTACCGAATTACTAATGAAAAGGGGACTTGTTTTGGCACTGTCTTCTTTCATTGTCCAAATAATATGAGCATCTTCTTGGCTATCATTTCTCATATTGATATGCCGTGCAGGATTGCAACTAATAACCCACGTACTGCAAATTACCAACAGCAGTATAAATAAATTATTCATATTTTTTTATAGACCCCTTTGCGGATCTGATTCAGGGTTTTCCTCGAGGTTGTCATGCCTGTCGCCGCCAAGGCTGTAATAGTTATTTTCCTCATCTTCTTCGCCAATGGCCTCATTTTCATCATCAAGGTCCGAACCGGGAATATCAAGATCGGCATTTAATTCTTCATTTGAAACATTTTGGGGCACACCTATTTCTCCATTAGTAGCATTTAAAATTGCAAGATCATCTTCATTTACATCGGCTTCTGTACCCTCACGCAGATCAAGATCTTCATCATTTTCTGATGCTGTATGGGTAGATGATGGAGTACCTGTATCCTCCGTTTGTCCTTTATTAAAGCGTTGCGCCATGCCTGTTTTATTATTTGAATTGGGAAGATTCTCTACATCTACATCAACCCGGTGGCTGTCTGTACGCTGATCCATAATATCTTCTTTCGCAGGATAATGAGGGTAACCCGGGAAATCCTGGTCGGTTTTGGCATCAACTGACTTTTCTACATCTCTTTTGCTGTCCATTGGTTTAGTAGAACTATTCTCTGGTATGTTTGAATTATTGAGATTGTTTTCGTTTTGCTGGCTCATAACAATGTTTTACTCAACTATATAAACTATTGTGCCGCGTTTTACAAAATCTCACCTAAACACTTTGGTTTTTTAAGTGGCTTGATTTTTTAATGCATCTCGCAATGCATTCTCAATAAAAAATTTATTCATAAAAAATAAAAAAATATGAAAGCGGCAGTATTTCACAAGATTGGCGATATAAGTGTAGATAATGTAGATGACCCAAAAATCGAGGCACCGGATGACATTATTGTTCGTGTTACATCAACTGCAATTTGTGGCTCTGATTTACATATTTACAATGGTTTCTTTCCCCAGTTGAAAGATGTGATCATGGGTCATGAATTTATGGGCATAGTGGAAGAAGCAGGTCCGGCTGTAACTAAAATAAAAAAAGGGGATAGAGTTGTGGTACCTTTTGTTATAGCATGTGGTGGCTGTTTTTTTTGTGCGCATAACCAACACCCGCATTGTGAAAATACCAATCCAAAAATGTACGGGCCGGAAGGGCATTTAACGAAGGGAAAGGGTAGCGGGCTTTTTGGATTTACGGACATGTATGGCGCCTACAATGGTGGCCAAGCCGAATTCGTTCGCGTGCCAAAAGCAAATGTGGGCCCTAAGGTTATACCTGATGGTTTAAGTGACGACCAGGTTTTGTTTCTCACTGATATATTTCCAACTGGATGGTCGGCAGTAAAATGGGCTAAAGTACAACCCGGAAGCACGGTGGCGATTTTTGGCAGCGGGCCGGTGGGATTAATGGCGCAAAAAGCAGCCTGGCTAAATGGAGCGGAAAGGGTGATTGCCATAGACCCTTTGGATTATCGTTTGGAAAAAGCAAAGACCGTTAATAAAGTAGATACTTTGAATTTGAATGATGAACATCTTATAGAAAAAATTAGAGAAATGACTGGTGGCCGCGGAACTGATTGCGCCATTGATGCTGTTGGTATGGAAGCTGAAAGAGGATTACTTGATAAACTAAAAGCTGTAATTAACATAGAAAAAGGTACTCCTAAAGCAATGGAACTTTGTTTTGAAGCAGTACGCAGAGGCGGTGCTGTTAGTGTTGTTGGCGTGTATGGTAGTAATTATGACAATTTCCCCGTTCACCAAATATTTGAAAAAGGTTTTAGCCTGCGAATGGGACAAGCCTATGTTCAGAAATATATCGATGAATTGTTTGAAATTGTGCGTAATGGTAAAGTTGTTTTGGATGATATCATTACACACAAAATTCCCCTAAGCAAAGCTTCCGAAGCTTACGATATGTTTAAAAATAAAAAAGACGACTGTGTGAAGGTGGTGATGAAACCGGGAATGGATAATTAAGAATAATCAAGCATTAATAATAAACGCCTCCAAAAATGGAGGCGTTTATTTATACAATAACCAGTAATTTATTTGCCCATTTTGGTTTTTAGATTTTGATCGATCGCATCTAAAAATTCTTCGGTGTACAAGTAATCTTTTCCGTGTTCCGCTTTTGATTTAATGGTCAACGCAAGGTCTTTGGTCATCTTTCCACTTTCAACAGTTTCAATACAAACCGCTTCTAAATCATTGCAAAAATCAATTAGTTCCTGGTTGTTATCCAGCTTACCACGGAACGCCAAACCTCTTGTCCATGCAAAGATGGAGGCAATAGGATTTGTGGAAGTTGGATTGCCTTTTTGGTGCTCGCGGTAATGGCGTGTAACAGTACCATGTGCTGCTTCTGCTTCCATTGTGTTCCCGTCAGGCGTAATTAATACAGATGTCATCAAGCCTAAAGAACCAAAGCCTTGTGCAACTGAATCGCTTTGTACATCACCATCATAATTTTTACAAGCCCAGATAAATCCACCATTCCATTTCATGGCACTGGCAACCATATCATCAATTAAACGGTGCTCGTAAGTAATGCCGGCTTCTTTAAATTTAGAAGCGAATTCAAGGTCAAAAATTTCCTGGAAAATATCTTTAAAACGACCATCGTATTTTTTTAGAATGGTGTTTTTTGTACTTAAATATAACGGCCATTGTTTTTGCAATGCCATGTTCATACAGCTCCTGGCAAAACCTTTAATACTTTCATCGGTATTATACATGGCCATGGCAACGCCGCCTTCACCACTGTAGTTGTAAACTTCAAATTCCTGCTTTTCACCATTCTCGCCTTCAAACGAAATTTTTAATTTTCCTTTTCCTTTCACTACAAAATCGGTTGCACGGTATTGGTCACCAAAAGCATGACGACCAACAACAATTGGACGATCCCATGTTGTTACAAGGCGAGGAATATTTTTAATAACGATCGGCTCACGAAATACAGTTCCATCTAAAATATTCCTGATGGTACCATTCGGGCTTTTCCACATTTGCTTTAATCCAAATTCTTTTACGCGGTCTTCGTCAGGTGTAATAGTGGCACATTTAATTCCAACACCATATTGTTTAATTGCGTTGGCAGCATCAATTGTTACCTGGTCACCAGTCTCATCGCGGTATTCAACACCAAGGTCATAATATTTAATATCCAACTCCAGGTAGGGAAGGATCAATTTGTCTTTTATAAATTTCCAGATGATGCGGGTCATTTCATCGCCATCCAGTTCTACCACCGGATTTGCTACTTTAATCTTTTGCGTCATTATTGCTGCAGTTTATTATTTAAAAAGAATGGGCAAAATTAAGGGGTAATTGATTGATAGCATGTAAAGGTTAAAAACCTTGCGATTCTACCTTCATCACTTTTATAAACTAACAATAAGCACCGGTATTTTTAATTGGTGGCGAACGCCTTCAATGGTTTCGCCATAAAACCAATCTTTAACACCACTGTGTCCATGGGCGCCAATTACTAAAAGATCGGCCTCTTTTTCTTTTACCAATTGGGCAATGGCTTTTTGCCGGTTTCTAAAACCTAGCAAACTTTCTGCGCTAAAACCCTTTTCTTCCAACAAGCTAACATAAGTATCTAATTGCTCCTTATCCTTACGTGTTTCAAGATCATCCGTTTCGCTGCCAAACACTTTTGCCGTTGCACTTTCAACTATATGAATTAATAAAAATTTGGTTTTAGGATTTGCCTGACCCATCGCATGTGCAATTAATTTTTGATCGTTCTTACTAAAGTCTAAAGCAACTGCAATGCGGAAGTATTTTGGCATAACGGGTTCTGCCAATACATCTGTTTCCTTTTTGTGCAGCGGAACAAAACCTTTTCGCGGTCCTTTTTTAAGCAAAGGATAAATAGTTGCAATTAATAACAAAGCAAGAAATAATATTCCAGCAATAATGATTGCGGCCTTACTAAGAAAGTTGCCTTCAGAAATAAATAGATCGGTTGATTGACCGACAACCATCCTGATATTTAAATAAACCAGAACAACAGTTATTAACCAGGCCAGAATTTGTGTTAATGGCTTAATAGTAAACTGTCCCATTGTTTTTCTGTCACTCACAAAATGGATCAAAGGAATGATGGCAAATCCTAATTGTAAACTTAAAATTACCTGGCTTAAAACCAGTAGGCTGTCAATATTTTTTTCGCCGTTAATTAAAATAACGATCACCGCAGGAATGATGGCCACAAGCCTTGTGAGTAGTCGGCGTATCCATGGATTAATGCGTAAACGCAAATAACCTTCCATTACAATTTGGCCGGCTAACGTTCCTGTCACTGTCGAACTCTGTCCTGCTGCAATCAAAGCGATTGCAAAAAGGGTAGGAGCAAGTGTAGAACCTAAAAGTGGTGCAAGTAATTCATGTGCCTGCTTAATTTCGGCAACATCAGTTCTCCCGGTTTTATAAAACACTGTTGCGGCTAAAACCAATATGGCAGCATTAACAAAAAAAGCAAGGTTCAATGCAATTGTGGTATCTATAAAATTAAGCTTCAGTGCTTTTTTAATTCCCTTAGGATCCCTGCTAATTTTTCTTGTTTGAACAAGTGCAGAATGCAGGTATAAATTATGCGGCATTACCGTTGCGCCTATAATACCAATAGCAATGTATAAAGCGGTGTCACTTGGTAAAGATGGTATAAATCCAACAGCAACTTCGCCGAGGTTGGGTTGCGCCAACAGAATTTGCACTAAAAAAGAAATGCCAATAATGGCAACAAGTCCAATTATAAATGCTTCCATTTTTCGCATACCAAGGCGCTGCAAAAGCAATAAAATAAATGTATCAAATACGGTAATTGAAACCGCCCATAGTAAGGGCATACCTGTTAATAATTGAATACCAATTGCCATTCCTAATACTTCTGCAAGATCTGTAGCTGCTATGGCTATTTCTGCAAGTATGTAAAGAAAAAAGTTGACAATTCTCGGGTAGGTTTCACGGTTAGCTTGCGCTAAATCGCGGCCTCTTACAATTCCTAACCTCGATGATAAACTTTGAAGCAGTAAGGCCATGAGATTGCTCATGAGCAAAACCCAAATTAATTTATAACCAAACTGGCTACCGCCTGCAAGATCTGTTGCCCAATTACCCGGGTCCATATATCCAACGCTTACTAAATAAGCGGGTCCAAAAAAAGAAAGAATTCTTTTCCATCCTGGCTTTCTGCTGCTTGTTGTATCTACCGAGCCATGTACTTCACTGAGCGAAGCATCGCTATTCGTTAATCTCATATGTTACAAATATGTTTTTAGCCAGTTGTTGACTGATGGTTTCAATTTTATTTGGTTTGATCTTTACTTGAAGTGAATGATCAAAATCAAAATATTTTTTTACTTCTATTTCAGTGCCGATGTTAATTTTTTTATGCTGTAATAATTCCAGCATTTCGTCCGATTGATTGCTCACCCTGCAAACCGTAACCCATTTATTTAATGGTAATTGATCCAAAGGGATTTTATTTCTTGTTTTAATTTTGCCCGCGCTGTCAGGTATGGGGTCGCCGTGCGGATCAAACTCAGGGAAACCTAAATATTCATCGAGTTTATCAACCAGTTTTTTATTGCTCACATGTTCCAGTTCTTCTGCAACTGCATGTACCTCGTTCCAATCGAATCCTAATTTTTTCGAAAGAAAATATTCCCATAAGCGGTGTCTTCTGATAATGCCTACAGCAACTTTTTTACCTTCAACACTTAAAAAAAAACCATAGTATGGTTTATAATGCAATAATCCTTTTGCACTTAATTTTTTAGTCATATCGGTAATAGAGGCTGGTTTGGCATTTAATTTATTCGCCAACTCATTGGTGCTTACGCTTTCCTTTTCGCCTTGGAGGTGAAAAATTGTTTTAAGGTAATTTTCTTCGCTCTGAGAAAAATTCAAGGTGACTAATTTAAAATTTAGGCAAACCTAAAAATTATGAATGGGTTCATCAAATTTTATTTGAAAAGTCCCTATTCCAGTTAATTTCTTTTTATTTACATTGAAATGATTGGTATAATGAAGACAGGCTTTGGTTTATTTATAATTTCCTTATTTTTTGCCATCAGTTGCAACAATGAAAAAAAGGTTCCTGAAGAAGAGGAAAGCGTGTTTAATTACGAACGTTTTTCAGCCAGGTTCCAGGAGGCTTCGTTACCTTACAATTTAGCGGATAGCACATTGCTTAATAACAAAGACACGGCTGGTATTTATAATGTTGCCTTTCCTGGTTTTATAGCAGATTCGATTAAAACAAAATTGTTTGGTAAAAATGCCAAGATCAAATACATACCGCTGGTAAAAGTGGGCGATGATAAAAAGGAAAAATATTTCATTGTGAAAGCCGTTAGTGGCAATCGAAAAGCTGCAATTTTAGTCGCATTTGATGAAGGGCAATATGGTGCATCCTTTCCATTTTTAAATCTCGATGCTGATGCAAACACAACCCAGGTGTCATCCATTGATAAAGCTCGTTCAATTTCGAGAAACATTAGCCGAAAAACTGCAGAGGATGTAACAACAGAAGGAAAAGATGTATATGCTTATAATAAAGCGGCAAAAAATTTCACACTTATCATGACTGATGTTTTGGATGAGCGAAGCATTTCCCTTTTAAATCCAATCGATACGTTTCCCAGGAAAAATAAATTTGCAGGTGATTATGGAAAAGATAAAACAAATCTTGTGTCCATTCGCGATGGAAAAGATAACAATGAAGTAAACTTTTTTATTCACTTTGAAAAAGGCGAAGAAAAATGCACTGGCGAGTTAAAAGGCACTGCATTTTTTACTTCTTCTAAAACAGCAGTTTATCGCCAGGGCGGCGATGCATGTGTGCTGGAATTTCATTTTACTTCAACGGCAGTAACCTTAAAAGAAATAGAAGGTTGTGGTTTGCATCGCGAAATGAAATGTTTATTTGATGGCACATATAATAAAAAGAAACCCTTAAAAACCAAAGAGACATCAGCATCTACAAAGAAAAAATAAATGCATCGTTGTGTAATTAATACACAATGTGTGGCAATTCCCTTTATTTTGCGGTGCAATAAATAATCAACATGGATTTTAGATCTTACAAAGTTCCTTACCAATTTAACGAACGTTACAAAAAACAGGTAGCTTATTTTTCAATGGAATTTGCTGTACATCAGCCATTAAAAATATATAGTGGTGGTTTGGGATTTTTAGCAGGTTCGCATTTGCGTAGTGCATACGAATTGCGCCAGAACCTTGTAGGGATAGGCATTTTGTGGAAATATGGTTATTATGACCAGGCAAGAAACCAGGACCAGACCTTACAGGTTTCCTGGATGGAAAAGCAATACAGTTTCTTAGAAGATACAGGTGTACAATTCCAGGTTGAAATTCATGAGCATCCAGTTTGGGTTAAGGTTTTATACTTGCCGCCACAAACATTTAACAGTGCGCCGCTTTTCTTAATGACCACTGATATTCCTGAAAATGATTATGTATCGCAAACAATTACACACCGATTATATGATGCTAACGTTGCAACCAAAGTAGCCCAGTTTATTTTACTTGGTAAGGGTGGTGCAAAGTTGTTAGATGAAATTGGTTTTACCCCGGAGGTATATCACTTAAATGAAGCACACGGTTTATCGGCTGCATTTTATTTGTATAATAAATTCCATCGTAATATAAATGAAGTAAAAAAGCGCCTCGTATTTACAACACATACGCCGGAAGAAGCCGGTAATGAAAAACACGAAATTCACCTATGTCATAAAATGAGTTATTTCAGCGGCCTGACAGTCGAAGAAGTAAAAAAAGTGACTGGCATGCCGGATGATCAATTTAACCATTCGCTTGCGGCTTTACGTTTTGCAAGAATTGCAAATGGTGTTTCTCAATTACATGGCGAGGTTTCCAGGCACATGTGGAGCAAGTACGATGATATTTGTGCTATTCTTTCAATTACCAATGCGCAAAACTGGCGTTATTGGGCAGACAAACAATTATATAAGTTTGGTGAAATAGGTGATGATTATGGATTTGATGACCGTAAGAAATATTTAAAGAAAAGAGCTTTCGAGCTTGTTGCAGATCAAACGGGTAAATTGTTTAACCCTGATGTTTTTACTATTGTGTGGGCTCGCCGTTTTGCTGGTTATAAAAGAGCTAATTTAATTACAAGAGATATTGAAAGATTTAATGCCTTAATGGCCGACAGCAAATACCCGGTACAAATTATTTGGGCCGGAAAGCCTTACCCTGTTGATTATCCGGCAATTTCTGAATTCAATGAACTTGTTCATTTAAGCAAAAATTACGATAACGTAGCCGTAATGGTGGGTTACGAACTGGCACTTTCTAAAAGATTAAAACAAGCATCTGACTGCTGGTTAAACAATCCACGTGTGCCACGTGAAGCTTCCGGTACAAGTGGTATGACTGCAGCAATGAATGGTTCCGTGAACTTTTCAACTAATGATGGATGGATACCTGAATTTATTAATCATGGTCATAATGGCTTTGTTGTACCACCGGTTGATTATACCAATATGACCACCCACGATCATGACCAATACGATCTTGACCAGTTGTACGACATACTTCAAAATGAAATTCTTCCATTGTATTATGGAGATTATCCAACATGGAGACAAATTATTAAAAATGGTATGCGTGATGTACAGTTCCAGTTTGATAGTAACCGCATGGCAAATGAATACTATGAATTACTTTACAACCAGGTTCATAATATTGAAGACACTTATTAAGCTGTAAAACCAGCAAATATTTCAATAATCAATTACTGGCAGGATAAAAACCTGCCAGTTTTTTTTACTCTTTCTAACAAAGCATCAGATCAAGATGCTTTGGTTTTATTAAAAGATTTACTGAGATCAATTCCTTTGCAGGTGGACAAGTAAGAAAAAGAAATCTATAACTCCCGTATCATAATATTTTTAAAATAGGCTTTATTGCCATGGTCCTGCAAGGCGATCCTGCCTTTTTTGGCTGTGCCATAATCAGGAAAGTCTTTCCACTTACCTGTATTTTTTTCTTTTAGCCAGGCTTCATTTCCGGCTTCGAATTCTACTACTTTTTCTCCGTTCAACCAATGTTCTACATGCCCGTTGTTGTATACGATTTTACTTGTGTTCCATTCACCAACAGGATTAATTTTTTTCTTATCATTGGTTGTATTCATTGCATAATCTGCTCCGGTTTTTTGCCATTCTTCCAGCTTGCCGGGGAAATCAATATCATCTATCAACTGGTACTCAGGGCCGGTCTCATAAGGCGCTTTGTATTTGGAGCTTTCTACTACGTGATACATTACTCCACTGTTGCCACCTTTTGTAATCTTCCAGTCCCAGGTTAATTCAAAATTTTCGTATTCATTGTCGGTAACTATATCTCCACCCGTATCTCCTTTTGCCGCACCCAGGCAAACCATTGCACTGTCTTCAATTGTCCAGTTTTTTATTTCACCCGGTTTATTAAATGCATGCCAGCCGTTGAGTGTTTTTCCATCGAACAGGCTGATCCATTTTCCATCTTTATCTTTCATTGTGCTATCAGTTTCAACGTGTGTGGAATCAGTTGATGAAGTTGTGCGGGTACCTTGATCGGTACAAGATGCAATGCCCATGATGATGAAAGCAAAGCCTGTATTTCTTATGTAATGTTTCATAATTGTAAATTGATCTATACTTTGATTAATTGCATTTTTTCGGGGTTCCAGGAAATGGCCGTGTCCTTGTTATAACTGTCGTTGCACAAAAGAGCGGGTGCTGCTGCCCTGTAACCAAATACCGCATCTTCCACCACCTGGCCGCCCTTTTTAATGGCGCTGAAAAAATTTACAAAATGATCGTAAGGCCCGCCGAGGTATCCTTTTTCTGCCTCAAATGTATATTCTTCTGGAGCTAATATTTTTTTGCGTTCCGATACCGGTGTGCCTGCTTTTTTCATTTGTTCAATGTAAAAGGGATCATCGGAAGCTATGCTTTTATTTCTTTTTAATGTAACGCTATCCCAGGTCACATCCATTGCGCCCTCGCTGCCTACTAACTTTAAATAAGTTGTGCCGCTGGTTCCATCAACAAAATTACATCTTAAAGAAAGGTTGAATGGTGGATGAACAGCGCTTTGCGGGTAATCGAAAGTGCCTAATAAAACATCAGTCACTTCGCGGCCATCTTTCCAGTAACGTAAACCACCTGCTGCATAAACTTTGTTTGGCCCCAGGGAGTTGGTAATAAAATGCAAACTCGAAAAAAGATGTACAAATAGATCTCCTGACATACCCGTTCCGTAATCACGATAATTTCTCCACCTGAAAAAACGGGTGGCATCGAATGGGCGCTTTGTTGTGTTGCTTATATAAGTTTCCCAATCAACAGTTGCAGGAGATGCATCTGCAGGAATGGGATATTGCCAGGCGCCTGTAGGTGAATGGCGGGCCCAAAAGCCTTCAGCATAATTTAATTCACCAATGGCTCCATCTTTTAATAATTGCTTTGCTTTTTCATTGCCAAGCGAAGACACGCCCTGGCTACCAACCTGGAAGACCTTTCCGGTTTCTTTTTGTGCTTTTATTACAGCCGGACCTTCACCAATAGAATGAACCATTGGCTTTTCGCAATACACATGTTTACCTGCCCGCATGGCATCAATTGAAATTTGTTGGTGCCAGTGATCGGGGGTGGCAATAATTACTGCGTCAACATCTTTGCGGTTTAATATTTCTTTATAGCTACGTGTAGTAAAGAGGTCAGCACCCCAACGGGTTTTAGCTTCCTTCAAACGGCCATCATACAAATCGCAAGCGGCTACCAGTTTAATTCCGGGCACTTGCAGCGCAGTTAATGTATCCTGTGTGCCCATGCCGCCCGCGCCAATCAGGGCAATATTAATATTGTCGTTTGGGCTTCCCCCTTGTCGTTTTAAAAATTCAAAATAATTTTCCTTGCTTTCTGCTGCAAATAAATTGGAACCAACGGCTACAGCAGCCGTAGATGCTGCAAATTTTTTAATGAAATTTCTACGTGATGATCCGGAGTTATTCATACAAAAAATAGTTTAATAGATATTTACGAATATAAAAGATACGCTAACGATAATTGTAATACGTAAAAAATAAAATTGAGAAAACGAACCGTATGAGCATGAATTTTATGCAGAATGCTAAGACAGGTAATTACTTTAGTTCCTTTATACGCAAGTTTTTCCAGCGAACTTTTATACCGCCACCATCGTGAATCTGCAATGCAATAAAACCTTTTCCTGCCCCTATTTTTTCGTCTTTTAATTTCACCATCTGCTTTCCATTTAACCAGGTGGTTACTTCATCATTCACTACTTGTATGCGCATTTCATTCCATTTATCTGCTTTCAGATGTTTTTCATCTTCAGGATTTGGTTTTATCAGCCATCCTCTGCCATACGATTCATAAATTCCACCGGTATGGTGACCAGGTGGCGCCACTTCTACCTGCCAGCCATTGATCTTTGTTCCTTCAATACCTGAACGAATAAAAACGCCGCTGTTGCCGTTTGCTTCCAGTTTAAATTTTAATTGCAGAATAAAATTTTTGTACGATTTGGTGGTGGAGAGGTATCCATATTGTTTATCGGGACCGCTTTCGCAAACAAGTTCCCCATTTTCAACATACCATTTTTCTGTGCCGTGCACGGTCCAGCCTGAAAGATCTTTACCGTTAAATATTTTTTTAAAACCACTGGTTGGAGTGCCGGAGGAGAGAAGGAAAAAAGTAAATAGGATTAAAAAACTTTTCATAATCCAAATTATGTAAAGTTTTCAGTTCCCGGTTCACAAATTCATTGTTCGTTTTTTTTGCAAGTTTTCAGTTTGGTCACTAACCCTAAAAGGTAAACTGCTCCATTACTTCATCTACCGTTTTGCTGCCTGCATAAAAGCCTGCAAGCTTTTTTATAACGCCTTCTACCAAAGCATCGGGGCAGGAAGCGCCGCTGGTAATTAAAATATTTACAGGTTCTTTTTTTGGTAAATAATTTTCGGTGATCAACTCCATACTTGTATGGAAGTTATAGTGCATGACGGTATTTTCAGAAAGCAATTTTTCATCGCTGTTGATAAAGTAGGTTGGTAAAACTTCTTCGCACAATTCAACAAGGTGCGATGTGTTTGAAGAATTATAACCACCAACCACAATTGCCAGGTCGGCCGGGGTTTGCAACATGCCGGTAACTGCAGACTGATTGTCGTTTGTAGCATAGCATAGCGTATCTCTGGTATCTGCAAAATGTGCTTTCACCGTTTCTTCATTAAGGTTATACTTGCTAACCATTATTTGTTTTAAAAAATCTGCAATGGATTGGGTATCGCTTGCCAGCATTGTGGTTTGGTTTACGACGCCAATACGCTGCAAATCTTTTTCAACATTGAAATTCTGTGAATATTGCCCGGCGAATTCTTTGTAAAAAGATTCAGCATTTTTTTCGCCCAAAATATATTTAGCCAGTTCTTTTGTTTGCGCCATGTCTTTTACAACAACCGCGGGTGCATTAGCAGCGGAATGCGAAAATGTAGCTCTTGTTTCCTCGTGGTTTGGTTTGCCATGAATAATTATGGTGTATGAACTTTTCGCAATCACTTCACTTCGATTCCAAACTTTTTCAACAAATGGACAAGTGGTGTCGTATTTATTAGTTTCAATACCAATGTTATTTAGTTTCTTTTCAATTTCTAAAGTGGTTCCGAAAGCAGGAATTAAAACAACATCATCTGCATTTAAATCTTCAAATGGAACAATTTGTTTTCCGTATGTATCCTGTAAAAATTGAACGCCAGATGCTTTTAGATCTGCGTTCACTTGCGGATTGTGAATCATCTCGCTCAATAAAAAAATACGCTTTCCTTTATTTTCTTCCACTGTTTTAAAAGCAATATCAATCGCATTTTCAACGCCATAACAAAATCCAAAATGCCGTGCAAGGTAAATGCGAACAGGTCCGAAGTCCAATAAGGTGGGTGAAAAATCTTTTTTCATCCGGTCTTCCTCTTTTCGCTTCTTTTTTATAGCAGATATTAAAGGGCTTCTGTATATGATTGGTACATCAAATGTCTTCATGCCGTTGCAAATTTAGGCGCTAATATGCTAACACTGTTTTAATGTCTTATTTTGGCAGTGCAAAATTAAACCATGCTTAAACTTATTGTTTGCTTCAGCGCATTTTTAGGAATCATTTCCTGTAACTCTAACAATACAAATGAAAGCCCTCAAACTATGGATAACAAAGCATCGACAAATTGGATTAAGACTACGAATATTTATGAAGTTAACGTGCGGCAGTATACTAAAGAGGGTACTTTTAATGCCTTCATCCCGCATTTGCCAAGGTTAAAAGAAATGGGCGTTAAAACACTTTGGTTCATGCCAATTACACCAATTGCACAAAAAAATAAAAAGGGAACCTTAGGGAGCCCTTATGCCGCATCTGATTATACATCGATAAACCCGGAGTTTGGAACACTGGAGGATTTTAAAAACCTGGTTAAAACGGCACAAGCCCAGGGTTTTAAAGTTATTATCGACTGGGTGGCAAACCATACAGGATGGGATCATAAATGGACAAAAGATCACCCGGATTGGTTTTTAAAAGATAGCTCAACTAACGATTTTAAAATGGCCTCCGGTATGGAAGAC